>QNAG01000217.1 GCA_003641415.1 Candidatus Zixiibacteriota bacterium
ATTCCTGCCTTCGCAGGAATGACAAGTCATGTAAAGCAGTCGACATATAGTCTTTCGTTTTGAGTTATTCAACACCCTGCTAATGCTGAACGGGGCTGTGGCTGCGCAACCGTATGTGGTGGTTGATTCGATGACGGGGACATTTGTTTGTGGCGGTCTTGCTTCTTTCGGACAGAAAGAGCTATTCATATCCATTGCTAATCCGGATACTGTGCTGAAGAACTTTACGTTTGGCTTTGTATTCTATTCTGCTTCGGGTGGTCAGCCAGAGTTCGATGGCATATCATTTTATAATGGAATTGACACAATAACAATATGTTACTGTGGATAATCGGTTGAGTTATTAGTGGTACCCCCGTCAGGAATCGAACCTGAATTTACGGCTCCGGAGGCCGCCGCGTTATCCGTTACACCACGGGGGCACAAGGCGTAGGCAGATATTCTGATAACGCTGCGCAATAGATAACACTTCCTCATGTCAGGGGCAATAGATTTATCCAAACTGAAATGGATTAAGCGACCGGGTCAATATCCACAAGGGTATCGGATTTTATTTGCGTTAACATAGTAAATCCGTATCTTGACAATTCACTTTTCCCTGGATAGGTGAGAGTTGAATAGGTGATACGCTAAACTATTGTTGCATAAGGGAATTAAAGATGCGCTGGACGCAGTCATACATACCTACCTTGAGAGAGGATCAGTCTGAAGCTGAGCTCATTTCACACCAATTGTTACTTCGTGGAGGCTATATTCGTAAACTGGCATCCGGTGTTTATCTGTATTTGCCCTTGATGCAACGTGTGATACATAAATTCTCGAACATTGTCCGAGAGGAAATGAATCGCGCTGGAGCACTTGAAATTACCATGTCAGTTCTATGCCCATCTGAAGTTTGGAAAGAAACTGGTCGGTACTCAACAGTTGGTAAAGAGCAGATGCGGATGAAAGATCGGCATGAGCATGAGATGATTCTCTGCGGCACCCATGAAGAGACAGTTACCAGCCTGATCAAAGGAGAGGTAAAGAGTTACCGTCAATTACCTCTGAACTTGTACCAAATTCAGGTGAAATTCCGAGATGAGATTCGTCCGCGGTTTGGACTTATGCGCGGCCGTGAGTTTATTATGAAAGATGCTTATTCATTTGATGCCACTGAGGAATCATTTGACGAATCATATCAGAAAATGGTCGATGCTTATTTCCGGATATTCAAGCGTGCAGGTCTGGATGTTGTTAAAGTTGAGTCGGATACGGGTGCTATGGGAGGCAAGGCAGCACACGAGTTCATGTTACTGGTCAACACTAACGGCGGAGAGGAGATAATTTTCTTTTGCGACAAGTGTGATTACACTGCAAATGTAGAGAAGGCCGACTTCCGTCCTTCAAATAAAGTGTCAACAGATGCAGAACTGAAGGAGTTGAAAATCGTTGATACGCCAGGCGCTGCTACTATCGAGGAAGTGACGGCGTTCTTAAAGGTGGATGCCAATCGTTTGGCAAAAACTTTGCTGTATATGGCGGACGGGAAGCCGGTGGCGGCTATGGTTAGAGGAGATCGTGAGTTGAATCTGACCAAACTAAAAAATGTCACAGGGGCGGTGGAACTCGAAATGGCAACCCCCGAGCAGGTGATGAAATCAACTTCAGCGCCAGTCGGTTTTGCTGGACCAGTAGGACTGAAAAGCTGTCCGATCTATGTTGATCCACTGGTTGCGGGAATCAAGAACATGATAGTCGGCGCCAACGCCAATGAAAAACACATGCTTAATGTTAATATAGGTCGGGACTTTAAGGCAACAGAGGTCATCGATCTGACATCCGCTCAGGATGGCGATCATTGTCCGCATTGTGATGGGTATCTTAGTTCCAAGCAAGGAATAGAAGTCGGAAACACTTTTATGCTCGGAACGAAATACTCTGAATCACTGGGAGCGAAATTTCTTGACGCTGAAGGGAAAGAACATCCAATCATAATGGGTTCATACGGCATAGGTATTACCCGAACCCCACAGGCAGCGCTTGAAAAATATCACGATGATATGGGAATAATCTGGCCTAAAGATATAGCCCCTTTTCTCGTTGAACTAATTCCGCTTAATATGGAGAAAGAGTCTTTGGTGGAGACAGCAGAGAAGATATACAAGGAGTTAACAGAGGCAGGGATTGATGTTTTGTTGGACGACCGCTCCGATCGCGCCGGGGTGAAATTCAATGATGCCGACCTGATCGGCCTGCCCGTGCGTATTACAATTGGTGATAAGTCGTTGAAAGAAGGTAAGGTTGAGCTGAAAGCCCGAAGTCGTGATGAGGTGGGGAAAGTGCCTGTTGAGGAAGTTGTGTCAGCTGTAAAGGAGCTTCTCAAGAAGCTTAATTAAGACATTATTTTGTTGCGCGACAATGGGCTGGGGGTTATATTTATTAGCTACGGGTGGGTGTAAGCCCACTCTTTGTATATGATTTTGAGATTTGCTGATGGTTGATAGTGAACTAAAAGAAAGAATAGCGACGTTGCTTGAAGCTCCGCTTCGTAAAGAAAGTTGTGAATTGGTAGACATGGTTTTATCAAGATACAAACAGCATAACACATTGAGACTGTTTGTCTATTCAGAGCATGGTACTTCGCTTAAGGAGTGTGCTCGCCTGTCTCGTATAGTTGGTGATATTATTGATGGAACCGATTGGTTTGAAAAAGGTTATACCCTTGAGGTGTCATCTCCAGGGCTCGATCGTCCTTTAACTGAAGCACGTGATTTCAAATATCGAACTGGAGAAACTGTACGTATCGAGTTTTTTGATACAACGCGCAAAAAGTTTACTGCTGATATTCTCAGTGCAACCGATAGTGAAGTTCAACTAGAGCAGGATTCTCAGAAAGTTACGATCCCGCTCAAGGATATTAAACAAGCGAAAATTGTTTTTTGATGGAGAGGCATAATGGCATTTGACATGATTGAAGCGATGACCCTTATCGCTCGTGAAAAAAACCTTGAGTTTGATGCCGTGCTGGAGACATTACAGGTTAGTCTTCTGGCCGCTGCCAAAAAGAAATATACTTTTACCGACAATATCTCTTTTCGTTTTGATCGGAAGGCTAATGAACTGCTCATGATTGCCACCAAGCAGGTTGTTACTGAAATTAAAGACCCCGATATCGAAATAACGTTGACTGATGCACAGGAGATGGATCCGGAAGCTCAAGTCGGTGATGAAATTGATATTTATATCGACTATGAGTTTGAATTCGGTCGCAATGCCATTATGGCTGCTAAGCAGATTCTAATCCAGAAAGTTCGCGAAGCCGAACGCGATCGTATCTACAACGAGTTTATTGACAAAGTCAATACTCTAGTTTCGGGCGTTGTGCAGCAGATTGACAAAGGGAATGTTATTGTCAATCTGGGCCGAGGAGAAGCTATTCTTCCCGTCAAGGAACAGATACCAAGAGAAAAGTTCCGGCAGGGGGATCGAATTCGAGCATTTATACTGGATGTACAGAAATCAATGAGAGGACCTCAGGTCATTTTGTCTCGTGTGAACAACGAATTTATACGGCACCTCTTCGCTCTTGAGGTTCCCGAAATATACGAGAGAGTTATAGAAATTAAAGCGATCGCTCGCGAGCCTGGAGAGAGAGCCAAGGTGGCTGTTCTTTCATCTGACGATCGAATTGATCCAGTCGGTGCGTGTGTTGGCATCAAGGGTGTACGAGTGCAATCAATTGTCAGGGAACTAAACAACGAACGTATTGACATTGTCCCGTACTCCTCGAACTCCGAATTGTTCGTGACGCGTGCTCTGGCTCCGGCAAAAGTAGTTAACATCGAGGTTGACTACAACGAAACAAAAATGACAGTTGCGGTAGAAGATGATAAACTATCATTGGCAATCGGTCGCAATGGTCAGAACGCTCGACTGGCTTCAAAACTTACTGGTTGGAAAGTTAACATCGTTTCTGAGACTGAACATAATGAATCTAAACACCGCGAAGCTGAAATGCTGGTTCCTATCAGTCAACTTGATGGTGTGGGAACAAGGTTACAGGAGCGACTTGTTGATATAGATATCAGTTCAGTACAGAGGCTTGCTCAAACCTCAATTGAAACATTGGTTAAGGTAGAGGGATTGGGTGAGAAATCAGCAGAGAAGCTACTTGAACGTGCAAAGACCCTTGTAGGACAGATTGAAGAGGGTTATCGTAAACACGAGGAAGAAGATAAGAAGGCTGTAGATGAAAAGAAAACAGTCGAAGTAAAGCTGAAGGCTGAAGATATCTTTGAAGATGATGAGAGCTATGTGACGGAAATCGATGATGTCCCTGAAGTAACAGCTCCAGATTGTGATGATGTTGAGGATGAGGATATCGAAGCCAGTGTAACTGAAGATGAGATATCGGAAGAAGAAGACTCGGAATCCAAGTAGGGGTAGTATGTGCGGTGCGCAAAGATTGCCTATTATACGCTTGGCGGATAGTTTCCTGAGGAGGTAGTAAGGCCACATGGTAGCTGAGAAGAGAAAACGAATATATGAATTGGCCAAGGATTTCAGGATATCATCCAATGCCATGCTTACTGTTTTGCGCGAGCTGAAATTCGCTCCGAAATCACATATGTCTATAGCCACGTCTGTAATGATTGCTGCTGTTAAGAAGAAATTCGCGGAGTCCAAGAAAGAAGCCAAGAAAGAAATGCAGCAGCGTACCAAAGCCAGCAAACAGACTACGGATAGTGGTGTTAGTAGTACTGCGCGTATAGGCCAAATTAAAGTAGATAATTCCAAGTCTTCTGTAGCTGGAATGATGCGCAAAATTGAGAAGAAGCAGAAACGCAAGGATCGTCGTAAACGCAAAAATCGTCATACCGTTGATCAAGAAGCAGTGCATAAGACATTTAAATCAACAAGGGCTGATCTTAACGGCGTCAAGCAAAGGCTTAGCTTCCGTCGAGGTGATTCAAACACCAAAGACG
>QNAG01000218.1 GCA_003641415.1 Candidatus Zixiibacteriota bacterium
GGGTGGTCGAAAGATCGCACTCGTGGTTGAATCGTTTTCGGAGATTGCTCATCAGATGGGAAAAGAAAGCGGAGAATTACATCGCTATGCTTCATTTCGCATGTGCGTGGATAACTTTCAGATCTGCAGGACTTTTCGAATAGGTTCTTAGTGTGCGAGTATGTGATGACAAAATAATCTTTGATATCCTTCCATACGCTTCTTCAGCGTTTAATAATGCATAAAGTTTGTAATGCACTTCAGAAACGATTACCGAAAAATCATCAAATCATGCCATTTATATCCATAAAAGTGCCGGCAGTCCGACTATTAGCGCACTCAGTAGGTAGACTGCGTATGTCCCAAAATTTTGCGTTCCTCTTGACCCCCCAAAATACTGCTCCCAATACATGGACATAAATGGCCAAATAAGAAAAAATCCAGCCATGGCACACCATATCGGTGCTATTGTAGCAAAATACGTTTTGATATTGTTTGCTAACTGCACAAATATTTCAGCAAAATCGCTGCATATTAATAGGTATCCACTCAATGCCCTTATTATCAGCGCTAACAATTTAGCAAAATAAGCCACTGGGAAAAGAAGTAAAACCAGGAGAAACTTACCTAAACGTGGTTCTGCAGCCCATTTACGCATTTTAATGGGAGGGTGTGTCAGCCGGAAGATTATCCAGGAAAAGATAGATAGGGGAAGTGAAATTTTGTTCAAGGCATGTAACAAATCCATGGAGGATTTTTGATGATTAATGACAAAGCGATCAGCGTTAAATTCAGCGCACCATACAGCGATTATTGGTAACACAAAAACGCTGACCATCCCCCCTAATAAACCCAGTAATTGTAAAAAGCTGCCAGGTAATATGATTGTAAAGATTTGTTGCAGTTTATGTGCAAACGGGATACCTGATTGTAAAGCATCTATACTCTGGCTGGCAAATGACCATGACAAAGGGAGAAAACAAAATAACAAATAGAGAACGATGAAATTTCTAACTACTGCTTCAAAAAAGCTCCCGGCACCAATGATCAGAGCATCACCATGCCGACTGTGAGCAACTTCATGGAGTAAAATTGCCTCTGCAGTTTGCCTGTCTGAGCGCCAGAGTTTAAATAAGCTACCAAACAATGCTATCCCGGTTTTACGATATCCCAGCGGATATACGAAAGCCAATTGATCCGTTCGTAACATATTCGTTTTGATCTGGATTCCAGGAGCGTGCTGCTGTAAAAAAGTTTTCATTTCAGTCAGAGCTGGTGAATTTTGATCAGGTTCAGCGAGTTGAAATCGCCGTTCCAGATAAAAAGCTCTCAACCAGGGAAAAAAGATGAGCAGTACACCAATAAAAAGGGCTAAAAAAGGCAGCAGTTCGGGAACGTTTGCTAAAATAAGCCAGTCCTTGTGAAAGAACAAGTCTACTATCGCAGGTTCATAGAATCTTATTTGATCTGGTAGGGAAAGAACATACAAAACTACCCAGAACCACAACCAAGGGGGCACGGAACCTCCACTGCTATCACCATCGCCAGTGATTGATCTCATGTTTCATCCGCAATTTTTTGGATGAATTGTGACGCACCTGCCGAGTCTTCGAGTAATTTCATAAGTACGCGAAAAGTGATTAGATCGGATTCTTCTTCCGGCAATCCCATGGAGTGGAGTTCACCTGAGATCACGAGCAAAACATTTTTTAGCGGTAAGAATGGATTATCAGGTAACGAGGCTACTTTTTGTTTTCTTTTGCCTAATTCTCTGAAAGAAAATGTCGTATTCAATGCTGTGAGGAAGTTGTTCAACCCCGGCGAGGAAATGAAAGTGCTAAGTGCAGTTGTTGAAGAGACCAGTGCTTGTAAGATCAAAGGCAGAATCAGCGTTATCTCTGCAACACCGAACGCTCCTTGCACATTTTTCTTTTTTTCTCTTTGAAATAGTTGCTTTCGCTCTTTTCCGCCTGAAAAAAATGCATGAGCTATCGAAGGCGCCAAATCGATTTCTTCGGGAACCGCCGCTTCCGCAATCTTTTTTGTCCATTCATTAACAACACTCATGATCTCCCCTCCAACTGGTCAAGGATTTAATATTTATTCCGCGGCTTTTTGAATTGCCCATTCTGCATCCCACAAAACTTGATAACAATCTCTCTCCAAGCGCGCTTGTTCTTCACGATCCTGAATTTTATTCTCATGTTCTACCCAGTCCTGCATGGCATTCTGTCTCATCTCTTCAGCTGTTACAAATGCTTCAAATCTTTTATTTATCAGTTTCTGCCGCTCAATGAATTTAACATCCAAATACCACTGGAAACTTTCTATTATTTTATCCTCGCTACCAAGTTCATCGAGATTAAATTTTGCGGTTGAATAATCTATCCAAAAAGCTCTTATTGCACTGAGTTTCCAGCGTGAAAGATCATACTCTCCAAGGCTTTTTTCGATGGCAGTGTCAACTACGCTCGAAGGTGGCATGGTTTTCCTTTTATTATGATACTTAATCAACGTATACACAAAAACATCTTCAGGTTGAACGCTATCCTGTCCAAGATCGAACGTAGCAACCCCCGGTATACTCCAAGCTCCCAGTTCTTTATTTTTAGACTCAATAGCTTCATTTGCTCGTTTAAAGTCGTCTTCCGTGATCGTTAACAAATCTTCTGTTGGTGTTGGAGGTATAGTTGGTAATGGCGTCGTTGTAGGCGCAGGTGGAAGCTTTGTTTCCGGATAGGGAGTTGCTGTCGGCGTGGGAGTAGATACTGGTGCTTCCTCCTCAACACATCCTGCAAACACAACAGCCGCTGCAATTGCTGCTATGGCTATTAAACCTACCATGGTTTTCTTTTTCATTCATTATCACCTCTTTTTATTCTTATTTTCTTGGTATTCGTACGCAATACTTTTTTAAGCCTTCCCACCCCCGAATAAATTCGGGGCATCCGTGCCCCCTCGATGTGGTTGCCATTCATGTCAATCCACCTGTTGCACAAACATCACTGCCCCTCATAGGTTGATCGCTCCTGCCGCCGCCTGCAGGATCATGAGGGCGTCGAGGGAGGTGACCCTGCCGTCGCCGCTGACGTCGGCGGCTGGGTTGTGTACGCCAATGGCTGCGAGCTGGAGCGCGATCACGGCGTCTGCGGGGGTGATCTGGTTGTCGCCGTTGAGGTCGCCTTTTATCTGGCAGCGGTCTATTGAGATAAATCCAGTATCGGGTGCGCGATCGTAGATTGTGCGCTCCCCATCTGCAACATTTGCTGTCTCGACATATATATTCATCGCCCCATCATCACTGCCCAGAAACTCCAATGGAACGCTTAAGTACATTCTATTACCCAGCATTGTTATCAGATGGGTGGCGTCTCTCATAGTAACAGACACTCCAAAGACGTTGGCGCGGAGTTTACCATCGTAAATAGAGTAAGCGATGTAATATTCAGGTATATTATCAGGATCCTGATCTGTGTCAAATACGACCGTTGTAACTGCCCTATCGTCCAGACTGAGGCTGCTGTAAGCAACCGTGACCAGCAGGATATTTCCTGCAAAGCATATATCAACCGCAGTGATATCATCGCCATCAAGTCCAAATCCCGAAGAGTCGCCAACCGGGTCCGTGACAGTTACTTTGGGATCTGTACAACTGAGCAGTGGTTTGATGGAGCCATCGCTGGTGTCCAGTGCACCATATCCGAAATCTGGCACACTATCGATGTCGCCACTCAATGACCCATGGAGAGTGAATGAGTCAATCACAACATCCGTATTTCCATCATCATATCCGAGCAAGCCCAGCGGAATCCCAAGAAAAACTTGATTCGCTACAACCTTGAAAGTGGCATCGTTGTATGGCACACCAAGCAACACTCCTTCTGTCTGTGTAAAACCTGATTCAGTCAAATCAGACTCATAGTCGATTTTTGTGATACTGGCATCAGTTCCTGTCAATCTACCAATGGCATACTCAATCCGGTAATCAATACCAAATGTAGGTGGCGCCTGTTCCGTGTTGGTGAAACCAGTAGCAAGGTTCTGATCCGCATCTACGAATATCCATCCAGTGAGATCCTCGCCATAAGATAAATCATCGGGTTCTACGTTTTGATTGTACGTAACCACGATATTTACGATCCCATTCTCTATATCTGTATCAAGACGAGTTATATCCGGAGAAGTTGAATCTCCTGCAAGATCTGTGATAGTTCCGCCTGCAAGTGAATTTCCGGGATGCGGGATCCTGACTGAGCCATCGATTGTATTCAGCACACCAAAATCAGGTGCACGATCAAAATTAAGGGCTTTAACAAATTGGGAATGAGTAGCAACAAAAATGTCCATATCTCCGTCGTCATTGCCCAGCATTGTCAACGGGATTGTTATGCTGATCTGATTTCCAGCTACATTGAGGGTATTTGGATTTATAGTATCATCATTGAGGGTTACAGATTTGATTGGATCCATATAAACTATATCAATAACATCGTATAGATATACATAATCCGATCCGGTACCATCAAGATAACCTGTGGTATAATTTTGATCTGCATCTATGAATACGGCACCCGCGATATGCTCATCAATAAGGGAGTCTGTGCACGTGATAACAACGATGAGATCTCCTTCGCTTACAGTGGCAGTGAGTTCAGTGATATCAGGGAAAGAGAAATCACCGATAGGATCTGTGGTAGTTGCGGTAGCTGCGCAACCTCCGCTGATTAATAGTGTGCTAATCAACATGATTGCTGCTGGTGGTGGTTTTTTGTGGTTCATATTTTACCTCGCTTTTATGTATTTGGCTATCTTCTATTGGAGGGGGTGTTGCTCATCAGCCTCCCGAAGTCACCAAACCCCGCACTAAAGTACAGAGCCTGTATATAGCGATTTCGCATTCGGAGCCTCCTGGTTCTGAATGTATCTCTCCACAACCTCCCATCCATGACCAACCGAGCCATGGAA
>QNAG01000219.1 GCA_003641415.1 Candidatus Zixiibacteriota bacterium
ATAATCGAATCCTCAGTCAGGAGAACTAATGAATAGGCTCCTCTAATGGTCCGAAGCGCATCACATATTCGATCCAGTGGTGTTGCTTTTGTAGACCGCGCTGCCAGGTGCAGGATAATCTCAGTATCTGAAGTTGTTTGAAAAATCGAACCTCTGGCATCAAGCCTCTTTCGCAGTTCCAGTGAATTAGTAAGATTACCGTTGTGGGCGATGGCTGTGTAGTGAGACTTGTTCGTAATCAGAAAAGGCTGAATATTAATAAGTGATGAGGCCCCGGTTGTACTGTAACGAGTGTGGCCAATGGCAATGTTACCTCGCAGCTTATGCAAGATAGATTGGTCAGAAAACACCTCCGAGACCAGCCCCATACCCTTTTTGTAATGCATTACTCCGTTATCGGATGTTACAATGCCAGCTGATTCCTGGCCACGATGCTGCAAGGCATAGAGACCGAAATATGCAAGTTCTGCTGCTTTTGAATGTCCATATATCCCAAATACCCCACATTTATCATGTATCATCGAATCAAGCATTATTTACTCAACCTCTATTGTTAAGAAGCCAATAATTTATTGTCTGCTTATGCAATTGTCAATGGTAGGAAATAATATTGTCGCATATTATGTGAACCAATATGCATATTTAAGTTACCTGTAATAGGCTGTGCAATTTTTGTACAGAGGAAATAGATGGATAAATACGCTATTATGTTGTATCTTCTACTGTACTTCAAAATTAGTCCTGTTGGGAATCTAATGCCCACAAGGGCACTTATTTTGCTCAATTGGTAATAGCGGTGGAACCGCCTGATCTTATGAATAAGAATTCGACTGACAGATTTGATATTGTTCGGCAACTTGCCCGGGCTGCCTCCCGAGGTGATCGCTTTGAGCAATTGGCTGAAACCGCTCTGGCCCAGACCTCTGAGTTGGTCGAATTGAAAGCTGCTGCCCTGATCTTCTGGGACGACACATTCAAACCTACGCTGACAGTTAGCTATGCATCCGGCGAACCGGACAAAAATCGTCTTATGGAGTTGGAGAAGGACCTTTTTGAACAGCTTCGTAAGGACCGTCAGTTAGTGTCGGCTTTTTTGTCTTTTGGCGGGGGCACTCCCCTACATTCCTTCACCCTTCCACTTATATATCAAGGAAAGTCTTTTGGGGCGGTGATTGGACTCCAAGAGGGAAAGCGCACGATTATCTCCGAAGAAGACTTCCTCGAGACATTATCGGCATTGATAGCGCTACACTATGTAGCAGGATCAGACACCAACAACTCAGAAGTTCTTCAGGGTATGCTCAAAAAGGAACGCCTTAGTGGTATCCTCGATACAGCTGTTACTGTCAATCACGAAGTCAACAACCCCCTTCAGGCCATTCTTTCCAGTGTTCAACTGTTACTCATGAA
Organism: Candidatus Zixiibacteriota bacterium; assembly: GCA_003641415.1. Classification (GTDB taxonomy): domain Bacteria; phylum Zixibacteria; class MSB-5A5; order GN15; family FEB-12; genus B120-G9. The sequence goes on from QNAG01000219.1 coordinate 1,411, forward strand.
TCGTAAAGACATTGATGAAGAATTAAAGAAAAAACTCAAGACAATCGAAGAAGCAGCGATGAAAATCAGCAATGTCACTCAACGTCTAACAAAAATTACCAGTCCGCATTCGGTAAAGTATCTTGACGGCACAACGATGGTCGACCTTTTAGCTGATGACGATCAGGGTAGGAAAAACAATGAAAATTCCGATTGAAGAAAATCTAAATTCTTTTTTCCTGCCTCCAGCCTTGTATTAACTCTCTATATTTACTCTTTTTATAAACAACTGTATCAAAAGGAAACAGCTTTTGCGGGGATAACCATAAGTTGCATTGCGGTTGACTTTCTATTTAGCATTGGCTATTCTTTGCGATTGAATCTGTGTCTTGTAATATAGTGATGGAGTACTTTTTATATTGATATTGAGATTTGGATACTTCCTGAGCACACTCGCTGCCCTACTGATAGTCTGCTCCTTGAGCATCGGGGCAGAAGTATCTCTCGCAGAAGATAGTACCGCTTTGGAGATGATCAGTACATATCGATATTTCGACCGACCAATTGATCCCGACCTCTATCTTGTTCGACCCGGTGATGTTCTCAAAGTTACTTTTATCAATGCCGGTTTGAATCCGCTCAAGCTCACTGTTGATCCCGAAGGCAACATAATTAACTCTGCCCTTGCTATCAATAAAGTAGCGGGCAAAACCCTGTCTCAGGTTCGCTTAATGCTCAGGGATGAATTGTCGGCACTCTACAATGCCGATCAAATTGTCATATCTATCAGTAATCCCGCCAGAGTGACTATATCAGTTACCGGCGCTGTGCGATGTCCTGGGCTGTACACAGCCGAGGTCTCGCAACGGGTGTCTGAAATTATTGATTCTGCCGGAGGAGTAATTGCATTAGGTTCACGGAGATGGATTATTTTCTCTGGTGGTTCAAAAGAAATTATAGTGGACCTTGATAGAGCTAAATTTATAGGGGATGTCGACAGTGACCCCTGTCTGTATGCCGGTTACAGTGTCTATGTTCCAAGTAAATCTACCGATCGTGTTCAGGTCGTCGGCGAAGTGAATATACCTCGTGAAATAGAGTTAACCCCGGGGGATAATCTGGATATTTTGCTTGCTTTGGCTGGAGGGTTGCGTAGCAGTGGCGATCGGGTAGCGCTTCAGGTTATTCGTAACGCTGAACCCCTGAATGCTGAAAATATTCGGCTTGCTCCGGGTGATATTATTATCGTCCCACCACTGATCAATGCTCCCGGATTTGATGACATAGTGCTCTATGGCGCTGTTAAGAACCCCGGGAGATATTCTTACATAACAGGGATCACCCTCCCCAAATTTATTGAAACCGCCGGAGGTTTTACAGAGAACGCCGGCTGGGGTCGCACGGTCCTGTTCAGAAAGGCTCAAGCAGATGCAAGAGGAAGATATTCAACTGTTCGATATCCAATATCCTGCAAGACTTCTGATCATAAGGGTTTGAGTGATATTTCTCTTCAGCCATCCGATTCAGTGTTTGTCCCTCCTGCGATGGGTTATGTTCGTGTCCGGGGAGCTGTTTACAATCAGGGCTATTTCATGTTTGTCGAAGGAGAAGATGCCCTGTTTTATATCATGTCAGCCGGAGGCTATTTGCCCAGCGCTGACAAAGACCTAATAGGGATATACAATCATATCTCCGGTGTTACTGAAACACTCCGACCAAAAGTATTGATCAATGATGGTGACGAAGTTGTTGTCAGAATTCGCGAGGAACTACAATGAGCAGGGCTGAAACCAATAACTTCTGGCTATTCCTCGAATTGCTTGCTCGGAGACGTACACTAATAGTAGGAATTGTTCTCCTTTGCACCGCAATAGCGGTTGTGGTATCCCTTGTCTTACCGAAGTGGTATGAGGCTAAGGCTGTGCTGTTACCGCCGAAAGATGTATCTTTTGCGAGTCCTAGTCTTGGCTATCTGACTGAAGCATCTTCGTTAACCAAGGGACTCGATTTACCTATGATGGTTACCCCCTCTGATGTATATGCCCGGATGCTGAAGAGCCGGACTATCGCAGCTAATGTTATCGAACAGTTCAATCTGATGAAGTACTATAAAGTCGATTATCAATCTGAAGCATACGAGAAGCTGATGGATTTAGCTGATTTTCGTGTTACTGACGAAGGCCTTGTTGAAGTCATATTTCAAGATCGTGATCCGGAATTTGCAGCTAAGGTTACAAATACTTTTGTTAAGGAGCTGGAACGAGTAAACAAAGAAATATCTTCAAATCGTATCCGACAGAATCGCATATTCATAGAGGATAGACTTAAAAGTATCGAATCTACTTTAGATTCTGCTCGAAAAGAGTTCGAACAATTCCAGCTTGCTCATAAAGCAATTGATTTTGACGAGCAGACCAAATTAGCCATGGAACAGGCGGTAGGTCTCAAGGTACAACTGGCTGAATTGGATATTAATGTGAAACTTAGTGAAGAAAAACTGGGTAGCGACAACAGAGAATTGCAGGAACTCCTGCAGAGACGCAAGACTGTAAGGGAACAGATTCATTTATTGGAACACAATAATCCCGACAGCTCGTTTTTCTCACTTCCAATATCATCGATACCCTCTCTGCGGGGACAGTATGAGGTACTTTACAGTCGTGTACGTGTAAATGAGTCGTTATATAAAATACTATTGGAGCAATATGAGCAGGTGAGATTCCAGGAACAGGAATATACATCCGCCATTACCGTGCTCGATTGGGCGACACCACCTGAAATAAGGAGCCGTCCTAAAAGAACTCTCATTGTTGTAAGTACATTCGCCCTGTCCTTTTTGATGGCAATCTTTATGGCTGCTTTTGCTGAATACATTTCGCGCTTGAAGGATAGTAGTCCGGATAATTATCATCGGCTGGAGATGTTTGCAGTGGCTTATCTTAGTTGGCTTCCAGGGATCAAACGATCACACCGGACCTGATAGCTGGAGGCTGAGTATAACCTTTTACAACTATACTGTGGTTTCCAGAAAGTAGGTTCAGAGTCAGAGCATACTATGAGCATCAACAGTTCAGGAAAAGAATAACCAACAGATTGAAATAACAAATAATTGAGATACAGGTAAAAGTTATGTCCACATCAGTTGTTTCTTCCTCAGCCATTATTGGACCCGGGACGCATCTGGGAGAATTCTGTGTGATAAGTGATAATGTCAGTGTTGGCAGTGGTTCCGTTATTGGGCACCACGTCACTATTTACGAGGGGACGAAAATAGGTGATAACGTCCGTATTGACGATGGTGCTGTGGTTGGCAAACTACCAATGCGAGCAGCCAATTCAGCGGTTACAAAAGACCAGGAATTGCCGCCATGTACAATCGCCTCGAATGGTATCATCGGTACCGGCGTCGCGATCTATCGGGGGGCGGAGATTGGCGAGAAAGTTCTGGTGGCTGATCACGCTACAGTTCGGGAGAATGTCAAAGTTGGTAAGGGTACCATAGTTGGACGGGGCGTGGCAATCGAGAATTA
>QNAG01000220.1 GCA_003641415.1 Candidatus Zixiibacteriota bacterium
AAGACACTCCGAACCAACTGAATACTTGCGAGAAATCTCCGGCCACGGGTCGTCCTGAAGTTGCTTGAGTCCAAGTGAAATGCGACGGTTTTCATGATCGATACGGACAATTTTCACTTCGATCTTGTCGCCCTTCTTCATAACTTCCGAAGGATGCTGAATACGTTTGATCCAGGACATATCCGAGATATGCACTAAGCCGTCGATACCTTCTTCAAGTTCTACAAAGGCACCAAAAGCAGTTAAATTGCGCACCCGACCAGTAACAACACTGTCAGGAGGATATTTATCGTCGATTGTGGTCCAGGGATCAGGTTCCAATTGCTTAATCCCAAGCGAAATCTTCTCGTTTTCTTTATCTACTGAAAGGACTACCACTTCGATCGAATCGTTAACGTTCATTATTTTGGATGGGTGCTTGATATGCTTGGTCCATGACATTTCGGAGATATGGATCAACCCTTCAATCCCTTTTTCCAACTCAACAAAAGCCCCATAGTCGGTAATTGAAACTACCCGACCTTTTACTTTCTTTCCCAGTGGGAATTTCTGCTCGATGTTTTCCCATGGGTATGGAGTCATCTGCTTAAGACCAAGTGAAATACGAGATGTCTTCTCGTCAAAATCGAGAATCTTGACATCAATTTTCTCACCCAGGGTAGCCATTTCACTGGGGTGACGAATTCGTCCCCACGACATATCGGTAATATGCAACAGGCCATCAACACCACCAAGATCAATGAAAACACCGAAATCAGTGATATTCTTAACAATACCTTGGCGAATCTGACCAATGCCGATTTCGTTCAATAAGGAAGACCGCATTTTATCACGTTCATCTTCAAGTACCACACGACGCGAGATTACAATGTTGCGACGGCTCTTGTTGATTTTAATGATCTTGACTTGCATCTCTTCACCAATCAAAGCATCAAAATCGGGAACTTGTCGCAACGCCACCTGTGAACCAGGAAGGAAAGCGTCAACGCCCATGATATCCACGACTAAACCGCCTTTGATACGGCGGGAAACGATACCGGCGATAGTATTGCCCCCATCATGGACCTCACGGATTTTCTCCCAGACGCGCATGAAGTCGGCCTTCTGTTTCGACAGAATCAATTGACCGTTTGAGTCTTCAATCTGCTCCAGAAAAACTTCGAGTTCATCTCCAACCTTGATATTAATCGGTTGTGTGAATTCACCTATGGGAATTATTCCCTCGGACTTGAATCCAACATCAACGATGATATCATTGCGGGTTACACCGATCACCGAGCCCTGCACAACTTCGCCTTCCTTGATGTCCTTGATGGTGGCATCATACATGTCAACCATCGCTTGGTAATCTTCAGCCTCGTACACGACACCAGCCACATCGGTGATGCGAACGGCCTCAACTTCAGGCTCTACTACCGGAGCTATCTTCGGCATCGAAGCCCGTATTTTGGCTTTCTCCGCCATTCGTTGATGGCGATCGGTCAAGACTCTTTCCCGTTTCTCCTGTTCCTGAACCTTTATTTCGGTTTCTTTAGATGCAACAACGCTCTTCGTGATTTTGGTCTTGATCTTTGCGGTTTTTCTGGATGATGTTGCTTTGCGTTTGGAAACTTTGGGAGCGGGGTTTGGGTTAGATTGTTTGGCTTGGGCCATTTTACTACTTTAGAACCTCCTTACAAAAATCCGACAGCTTTGGATTTTCCCTATACGAGAAGACCGTCAGATAAATCACCAACATGCATTACAACATACCAGCGATAGCTTTTAAACATAGCGAAATATAAGATAATATCAAGCTATTTCTTTATTATTATTTAGTCGGAAGCTTGATTTATTAGCTTAAGCTCAAAGATTCTCGCGAAGCTCTGCAATTCGAGCCATAACAGCCTCGGATATCTTCATGTATGATTCTTTGGAACGATCAAAGGAATTAACCCAATCAGCGGAAAAAGGTTCTCCGAAACGGACTATTATTCGATTTCTCCTTACCAAACATGAACGGAAATGATTACTTCCCACGATAGCCCCCGGAACTATGGGACACTGGGCGTGAGTAGCAATTAGCCCTAAACCCGGTTTTGGTGGAAGAAGTTTATCAGTTTTGGAGCGAGTTCCTTCAGGGAAAAAGGTTAAGCCATAACCTTTCTTGATGATATCAATCGAATCTTTGAGCGCCTGGCGATCAACCGCTCCTCTTCTTACTGGAATAGCATTTACCCGAATCAGTATTCTTCCAAACAAAGGATTGTGAAATAGCTCCCGTTTAGCAAAGAAGTATACTTCACGATTGATACTGCTTCCTACTAAAGGTGGGTCTAAGTAGGACATGTGATTTGTGGCCAGAAGAAACCCACCATCGGAAGGGATATTCTCTCGACCGAAAACGCGCAGACCACCCCCGATGCTGAATAGAGCCCGGGAAAGAGCCCAGCCCATCCAGAAAAGAATCTTCATAGTTAGCGAAATCTATCCATAGCCAGGGAAACAATCTGACTGACTTGGTCTTCAATTGTTAATTCGGTGGTGTCCAACACTATTACACCCGGAGCTCGTGTAAGTGGTGAGTGTTTGCGACCGGAATCAAAGTCATCCCGCCGTTGAATCTCCTTTTTTAATTCCTCAAGATTGGTAGCCACTCCCATACGGGTCAGATCAATCAATCGGCGACGAGCTCGCTCCTCGACCGAGGCGTCAAGATATATCTTCAGATCAGCATGTGTAAACACAACCGTAGTAGTATCTCTTCCCTCAGCTACAATTGAACCTTCTTTGCCCATCTCCATCTGCTGTCGAACCATTGCATCCCGTACTCCTTTATGCGCGGACACTTCCGACACTTCGCGGGTAACCTCAGGGGTGCGGATTTCTTCGGTCACTTCATGACCGGCAATGAAAACGCGGTTGATATCACCTTTGTTTTTGAACGTAATCGGAAGTTTGGCTGCCAGTTTACCCAGTGCTACGCTATCGGAAGGCGAGACATCGTGCTTGAGTGCGTAGTAAGTGAGAGCGCGATACATAGCCCCCGTATCGAGGTATGTATACCCTAACCGGGCTGCGACCAATGTAGCCGTTGTTGATTTCCCCGTACCGGCGGGTCCATCAATAGCGATGATCTTCCCTCTTAGTCGCGAGAGATTGTACTTGATCTCGTTCACGGGCTATAGATTATGGGATAGAGCCCCAAAAGGCAACGGCTAAATTATGGTGGAGCAGATCGAGCCCATCTTCCTTATTCTGATAGTCTTGTAGGGCGGAACCCTCTTAGCGGTTCCGCCAACCTGCTGTAGGTCATGGTTGCTTGCAATCTGACAACAAACGCAATTGTCAGGACCGCAAGGGTCCTGACCAAATACTGTGGGGGGTAGCTATTTTATACTGACATAATACAGATAGAAAAACCCTAGGCATACAGCTCAGGGCTTTTCTATTTCAACCAAAAAAGAGCGTAATGTTACTTTAGCAAAATCATTTTTTTGGCTTCTGTTATTTGTTCTCCTTTCAATCTGTAAAAATATACTCCCGATATTACTTCTTGATTATTTTTGTCCGTTCCATCCCAGACAAAAGTATGTTCACCTACATGCGCATAGCCAAAATCTACTTTTTTTATTTCCTGACCCAAAACATTGTATATGTACAAACTTACTTGTCTGGCAATTGCAAGAGAGAAATTAATCGTGGTAGTTGGGTTAAATGGATTTGGATAATTCTGACTTAGGTAGAACTGATCCGGTAACTGTTCAAAAGGATCATCAACGCCGTTCGGACATCTCCCTATGACAGTTGTTTCATTGAATATCACATTCCATACTGTTGATTTATCAGCGCCGCTAAAATCATGATTTTGATATATTAAATAAGCTGTGAAAGCTATCCCTGAAGAATCTTTTTCCAAAGGAGTAACTCCGGCTCCAGCCATATGACATTCACCTGTAGTAGAGTCGATAGAATAAGTTAAACCTCCCCATGGTAAAAATATGCTGCTATCAAATGAAATAGTATATAGTTGCAATTGTACCGTATCCCAGGTGAATAACAACTGTGCACTGTACACAGGGTCAGTAAACTCATTCATATTATAAATAAAGAATGTAGCTATCAATGTGTCTGGTTGTCGCTCATCATAGACAATCGTACCCTCGATTTCTGCATGGACACCACAGGTAAACACCATAACAGATATAATAATTATCAAGCAAAGTCTATTTATGAAAGTTTTCATGGTTTCTTTTCGGGGGATAGATATTTCCTATCCCCCGAACCTTTCACCAATTTCTTTATTTCAGCAGTACTACTTTCTTTGTTGCAGTATATTCCGGTGTTTCTATCCGATAGAAATAAAGACCAGATGAGACAACTTCACCAGCATCGTTCGTGCCATCCCAATCGATGACATGAGTCCCAGCTTCATAATTCCCGCTGACAAGCATTTTCACTTTACGTCCCAGTACATTATATATGTTGAGATGGACGTTAGTGGCACTTGGCAAACCAAACGAAATGCTCGTTGATGGATTAAACGGGTTTGGATAAGCATCATCAAGAACGAATGTAGCTGGTAATGCACCATTTCCTTCTTTTAATATAACTGATGTATTGTAGCTTAATTCGTTAATAACAAAATTATCCAAGGTGACTTCACCAGCACCTTGCTGAACAACTATATGTTCCAAGGTGTGGTTTGGTGTGGCACTTGCCGCTGCGATAATGATATGATCTCCCTGAACGCCATTAGCATAGGACGCTTGCCCACCATTTTCCACAGAAACCAATTCTGGTGTATTCGTAATAATATCGAATTGCCACCCGTACACATCTGGCAATGAAGTTGTTACTGCATACACAGTTGCCC
>QNAG01000221.1 GCA_003641415.1 Candidatus Zixiibacteriota bacterium
CGACTCAAGCGATCAACCTTGTAGACCACCACACAATCGATATCACCTTTCTCTATGTCGGAGATAAGGCGTCTGAGTGCCGGACGTTCCGTGTTGCCACCAGTGAAGCCACCGTCGTTATAGGCATCGGGTTGGCAAACCCAACCTTCGTGTTGCTGACTCCTGATGAACGACTCGGCCGACTCCCGCTGGGCGTCCAAACTATTGAACTCCTGGTCGAGCCCCTCATCCGTGGACTTGCGGGTATAGATGGCGCAGCGGACGGTTCCATTGTGACTCGGGCATATATCTCCTGGTGTGGTGTAAGCCCGACTTCCAGAGTTCATTCTCGTTCATCCCTCCTCTCGGTTTCATGGTTTCCATTACCACGTACCTTGTTTCCGGTGAGACCGAAGAAGAGGAAACCGTTCCATTTGTTGCCGGTCACCTCACGTGCGATGGCGCTGAGTGACTTGTAACGGTGATCTTCGTATTCGAACCCCTCGTCAAGGACTTTTACGACAACAGTCTTGTCCCGGAACTCCCGCACGAGAAGCGTGCCCGGTAAAGGCAGACGGGAATCGCGGGAGGGACTGAGCCTTCCGCCTATCGTCCTGCTGCGCATCTCGGCCGATCCGCACTTGTATGGATCGCGGGGAGTACGGATTCTCAGGTCAGCGTCGTTGGCTAGTTCTTCAGCCCGGCGACGGGCCCGTTCGGAAAGGTTGCCTTCCGCCAGGGACTGCAGTCGCCAGGCGATGCGTTTGCTTAGGAACTCCTTGTGGTAGGAGCGGGTTTCCTCACCATAGACGTCCAGGTATTTCTCCCGCAGCTCCCCGACAGTCATCCTACCTAATTCCTGGACTTCCTTGTAAGTCTCTGCGTTCATCTCCAAACCTCCATTCTTCGAAGCGTTAAGTTGCCTCTGAATGAAGGCCTTTGGGGCTCGAACTATCAAGGCGATTCTCCGTAAGCGGCTCAGATTCTTCGACTTGCGCCACATCGGCAGTGATTGATGGATGCTCCGACGATAGCGATATACGTCTTGATTTGAGATGTCTGAAACACCCCCCGGCCAGGATTGAAGCAATCTCAGTTACGACCTCGTCGGGTTCCATTGGGAGGTGATCATCGTTATCCATGTGTTCCTCCTTCGCAGTAAAGGCACCAGCATTCGACTGATACCTACCGGACGTGTTCGAGAATCGTCGAAGTGGGTTCGTCAGAGACCACCAGCCTGTTAACCAGCGGGAATCTGGAAATGGAGAAACGGAGAATCAGGAGGAGATATTCGCGGGTATCGAATGCAAGGGGACCAGTTTGGTCTTCACCCCGGAAGCAACGTCTCGGAACGGAGAATTACAGAAGATGTTCGGAAGAGCGTAACCCCGCGTCACTTAAACGGAAACGACAAAACCCCGAGGGGGTTACCCGTCGGGGTTCTGCGTTAACTAAAAAGCACCAGAGTTGGCGGATTGAAATCTGGCTCCGGCGGCTGGACTCGAACCAGCGGCCCGCTGATTAACAGTCAGCTGCTCTACCAACTGAGCTACGCCGGAGTACTTCAAAATACATCTCACCTAATGGTGCGAGCGCCAGTATTATAATGTTTTGGCTTGTTGTCAATAGTTATTTACCAACAACATCCATACAAGATGTTTTGCTTTTCCTGTTAGAACCGGTTTGCTCGGTCAAGAGCGCGGGCTAACTTGGATTCGGTCTGATTCTCAAATGGGATGGTCAGCGAGGTAAACAATTTCCTAAGGTCGTTATTTGCTGCATCTACCAGATCTTCGCTGGAAAGTTCTACCTCAAGTTCATAATCAATTGATCCATCTGAAAAAGTCGTGGTATCTATATCGAAATCATAGGAATTATTACCAAGTCTGAACGATATCCGCTGCCGTTTATTCTCAAAACGAACCAGCCTGGCTAATTTGATCTCTCCAAACTGCTCCTTGATGTAAGTTATCGGTGGTATATCCAAATCAAAAATGTCTCGTTTGAGTTGAATTATTTCAGTCGCGATATCATAGGGAGCAGGAGCTTCAAGTTCGTTTCTAATGGCAACCCTGGTATCCGAAGAGACTTCGCTTTTTAGGGTAACCAATCCATTTTGTTCCTCGGTTCGAACCCGCAATGCCCAACCTTTGCTAGATAACAGACGATCCTCGGTGTCGAAGAAACAGTTTACCTGGGATAGTTGATAGTCGACTTGCCCAAGATACCCAGTAAGCTTCAGGTAATTCAAAAACGATCCGAGATTAAGCTTAACTTCAATCTCTCGATGTAAAAAATGTGACGAAACCATCCCATTTCAATATAGTATAGTCACAACTGTTTATGCCAGTTCTTTTTTTGTTTCCTGCAACGCGCACAGACAGAGAATAACTTGAACTCAGGCTATTGCGCTCCCGTCAAAACCTCTTGCATGATCCTGCGCAATTTTGGATTAGCAGTTAAAATATCGGGGGCGAAAATTGAATATGGTCGACCATTCAAACGAGTTATCTCTCCACCAGCTTCCTCAACAATTACCCATGAGGCGGCGGTGTCCCACGGGTGTAAATACAACTCCCAGAAACCGTCGATCCGCCCCGCTGCCAGCCAGCACAAATCGAGGGCAGCCGACCCGAGCCGCCGAACGGCCTGGGCATTTTTCACCATGCGAGCAAACAACCCCAGATTGTTTCTTTTGGCAGTGGCTACATTGTATGCGAATCCAGTCGCCAGCAACGCCCGTTCGAGGACTCTCTCTTTTGAGACAGCAATTCGAGTCTTGTTTAGAAAAGCGCCCTGGTGTCGGGCAGCGTGGAAGAGTTCATCTCGTTCGGGATCGTAAACCGTTCCAGCTATCATCTCGCCATTGTATTCAAGCCCAATAGATACGCAGTATACCGGGAAACCGTGTGCATAGTCGACAGTACCATCGAGGGGGTCAATCACCCAGCGAAACTCCGCTTGTTCACCGCTACCGCTGCCCTCTTCGGCCAGAACAACATGACGGGGATATTCCTTTGCTATTCGGGAGACAATATATCGTTCGGATTTGAGATCATATTCTGTCACCGGGTCGATGCGACCCTTATATTCAACCCTGAAATTGCGGTTAAAACCGCTCTTGAGAATCTCCCCCGCTCCCATAGCTACATCAGCAGCAAAATCAACCAACTCACGCGTCTGCTTTTTTGATATACTCAAAGGTTACCTTCCTGTCATCCGACCGGTCTTGCCGGTGTCGTGATGTCTCTGCAACTGCATCTGGTACAAAGTATAATAAATTCCCTTCCGTTTCAACACCGCAGATATTGATACTTATACAAAAAGTCAGCTGATATTTTCAAACGCCCTGCTCAGAGGCTCGTTTCACCTGACCTGAAATAAATTGAACAGCAACGAGTGAGACCAAGCTAAGAATAGCGCCGGCTATAAACGGAATGCGATAATCAATCATCCAAAGAAGCCCCCCCATAACAGGGAATACCACTGCTCCAATATGATTGATTGTAAAACCAACAGCCATACTTGGAGCAATTTCACTGGGATTTCCTATTTTCTGGAAGAAGGTGCGTATCGCCATTGAAAAATTGAAAAAAATGTGGTCTAAAATATAAAGTAGAGCGACCAAAAGTTTGGTCTCTACCAAAGCATACGCCACAAAAACAAAGATTAGCGAGAAGTACTCGGAGGAAAGGACTTTTCGTTCGCCGAATCGCACAATCGCTTTTCCAATCAGCGGGCTGAGAAAATAGTTTACCACGTTGTTAATAATAAATAGAACGGTAATTTCCTGAACGCTGAACCCGAACTTTTTCACAAGCAGAAAGACAGCAAAGGCAACGAAAATCTGTCGTCGTGCTCCGGCCATGAAGGTTAGAAAGTAATAGAGCCAGTATCGGCTGCGAAGGATCATCCTCTTGCGTTGAGGGATAAGATCACGGTTGGTTGGATTCGAAGTGAGACTCCATGTGCCAACGACGAGTATCAAACCCCCAATTAAAAGATAGATATGGGTGTACGACAGACAGGACGCCAATATAAAAATCAGAGCGCATACCGCTATATTGGATGCCGCTCCGATACCGCGCAATTGACCAAAGACGATAGGGGATGTTTTCTTATCAAAGTATTGCAGCGTAAGGGACTGAAAAGTCGTCTCATAATAATGAAATCCAAGACTCATTATAACCGTAGTGCCAATCAGTCCAAAATAGGAAGGGAAAAGACCGGTTATTGCCACTCCTATTCCCAGAGTCATAATTGACAGCGATGAAATACGATGTTCTTTAATTATGAGCATAACAAAAACCACCAGCAACGCCAGGAACCCTGGAATTTCGCGAACCGACTGAATCATACCGACATGACTGCCGTCCAATCCGACAACATTAACCGAGAAATTATCAAACAGCGTTCGCCAAGCTTGTAAGCCCATAGTGGAGCTTATGGTGAGCACCAGCAAAAAGCGGTACATTGGGTTACTGCTGAGTTTGGTTGAGGAGGTCATGCTTGGGAGTATTGGTCATTCATATTCAGGGAATTGTATCTCAAATGGTCATGATAGTCAAGCAGTCTCACGAGTTTGATATAGCCTGAGCTTCGCTACCGACACCATGTACTATTTTGCATGGTTAAAGGCTGCTCGAATTTCCTGCAAGAAGCAGAAACTGCATCCTTGCTACAACGCTCCCCTGATCTAAATTGCTTAGGAATGACTAAATATCCCTTGTCTTAATGGACATTATGCTATAGTTTATTAATGCGTTTGGCAAGAGAGCAAACAGCCGAATGTTCATACG
>QNAG01000222.1 GCA_003641415.1 Candidatus Zixiibacteriota bacterium
ATTCTCCAACATCTGAACACCTCCTGAAAGAATCATAATACTATCCTTTCTATGTGTCCACTAAACCGGGGAATTTCAGTCAGAAACGATAACCTACTGAGAAACCAAAACGAAGCTGGATACTGTTAATGTCGTGGGGAATCCCTGTATACACTGTTCCTTTCTCTGCTACCAACACCTCCTCGCCAGTATACGGATCAAACCCATATTCGTCGTCGTACCATTCCTGAGTCTGAGAGCCGGATGCTGTTAGGTAGACAAAATCTCCCCGTGCCCCAAGAAAGAACCCATTCTCATTAATATTGAATGGATTGTAAAGTACCTCAAAACCACTGATAATACCCTTACCAATTATACTGGCTGTAGCTAGTTTATTGCGTAGTAAATGATCATCGTAATCCGAAACCCACACCAATGCTAAAGCTGCTTTGGCGTTTAAGGAGAGCTTGAGAGAGGGGTTAAAGTCCAGACGTATCCCCGCATGAGGAAGTCTATATATCACTCGATAGAACAGGGCAACAGTGTCAGGGATATCAAATTCATAGCTATTTCCATTCTCATCAAGTTGCCAGCCAGCGAAACCAATGATATTCTGTTCGATGCGATGATACCAGAAACCACCTATGATTGACAGATTCGCCGATGGGCCGATATCCGTGATTTCGAATCCTCCTTCCAATGTTACCAATAGTGATTTCATCTCAGCATCAGATTCGGTGTACGAAAACTTCTCTAACGTACCGGTTCGAAGATTCCACCAGTCATGATCGTACATTTTCCCACCGGGGTCACCTACGTTTGAATAAACTCCTAATTCTCCCCAAAGATTCCTAACGATAGAGGAACTCATATTGAATCCCATTGCAGCGCCTGCAATTGTAACATCAAGCGGAAATTCGAGTTGACTTTTTACGTGGACAACTGTGAAATCATCATAATCTTTGGCATCCATCACATATTCGGTCTTGCCAAACAAACGTCCAACATACGGTTTTACATAAAACGAACCTGTTGATGATGATTGAGCAGTTGGTTGAGGTGGGGTGGCATTGGAAATGTCACTTACCAACATTACATACATTGCGATGAGTATCAACAGAAAGACAATAGTAACAGACAGTCTCTTCATATTGCTCCTCTTTAATCTTAGCTGTAACTCAGGCCAACATAGAGATTTTCAGCGTCACTGTAAAGATATCCCTGCGATGATAGCACCGTAACTTATATGGTTCTCCCTAACCTGACATATAAAAAAGGCAGGAGCATAAAAGCTCCTGCCATTTCACCAATATACTATAGAAAGGGATTTCAGTTATCTGCTTGTATCAACCTGGTCCTGTAGGATCTTTCCTCGTCATAGCAATCCAAATGGGGATTAACGAAAATATGCAGAGGATATCCATATAGAGAGTCATAGGTTACATCGAGAATGTCGGCATTTTCAGCATTAGCTATCACATTAAATAATTCGGGTATTGTTCTATATAACCCAAGTTCTGATTGCTCTAACTCAAAGTTATCATCAGTCCTGACACCTTTTACTATTGAGTCATTTTCTACCGATAGACGTACCAGCCCATGTAACAACACAATCGGACTAAAACACCCCACGCTCTGTTCAATGATATAGGTGCTGTCACCATTCTCCTGCCAGAGTATCTTTGCATTTTTAAGGCTATCCTCTACCAGCTCCGTATTCGGATCCGTCCCCACGGGATCCTCGCCACATGCTACCCAAACAGTGAACATAAAAGACAATAAAAGAACAATAACTTTAAGCTTTGACATAACATAGTCTCCAGATCAATGCGTTTGCAAACTGCTTAAAGATATACACAAATCGATTTCGAGCCAACAGAAAAAAATAAAAGAACACAGCTTTTCGGGAAATTATCCTTTTGTTGCGGGTAAAAACCTGTAAATTCGATACAAAACAATTGAAGGGAAATGATGTGAAAAAACATGTAATTGTAGCATTTATACTGGTCATACTGGCAGGGTGCAGTAAATCCCCCGAAGAAAAAGCAAAATCGCTTTTTGATGAAGCTGTTGCCCTGACTCAGCAATACCGTTTTGAAGCAGCCAAAAGCAAGTTCACCGAACTTAACGAATTAGACCCATCTTCACCAGTCGGATATTTTGGGTCTGGTTATATCCTTGAAAAGCAGCTTCAATACTACGATGCCTTGCAGGTATATCTAACCATAGTTAAGGCAGCTCCGTCTTTCGCTCATGCTCAGGCAGGTTGCTGGAGAATTCTCACTCATCTTCAGCAATATCAGGATGCTCTCGATTATGCGTTGGCTTACAATGATGCTCAACCGTTAGAGGCAGAATCAAAATTGATCGTTGCTGAATCGTTTATGAATAGTAACATGAATCGCAGAGGACGGGCTTTTCTTGATACTGCTCTGACTTTTGGAAGCGATCCACTTCTGGTAAGCGCTATGCGGGCACGCGCTTTCGCCCTTGATAACAAGTTTGACTCTGCTGGGTTGGCCTGCGATCAGGCCCTGAAAGGCGCTGCGGAGTCTGCGGAAGTCACCATGGAAATTGCTCGTTATCTGGAGACAATAGGGCAAATTGATTCCGCTATCGCGATGAGCCGCCGAGCTACTGAAATAGCTAATAATGATTACGGTGTCTTGATGTCACATTTCTATCTGGCGTTGCGCAATAACTATTTCTATGAGGCTCGCCAGATCATTAAACAGTTGAGAACTTATAAGGTCCCGGAACTGGTAACAACAACCATGGAGATGTTTTACGCCTATAAAGCCAAGGAATATACTCCTTCTCGTCACGCTTTGGATTTGGTGGGAAGGCTGTCAGAATCATCGCTAAGTTATAAAATGTATGAGATGATAGTCAGGGGAGTTCTTGGAGATGAGCTCACTATCACAAGCAATTTCGATATCCTGGAAGGTCTAATGGAACGGCAGGATAATGGTTCCAAGTTTCAGGAATATCTCATATACTTCGCTGCGATGCAGCAGGCTGAAATTATGAATGACATGATTGGCCTGAGTGGTCTGGAAAAAGTCTCAAACCGTTTTATCAACCGGGCGCCTTATAAAACAAAACAAGCCTATTTGTTCTACCGTACAGGACAACCTGAAAAATTCAACAAAATCGAAAAGAACATCCTAAAATCCCACGGTCGTCAACCTGACTGGTTGACAGATCTTGCTGACATTTACGCTGATCGTTTTCTTAGACGCTATGATGATGCCGACAAGTTATATCGAAAAGTTCTTGAGATTAACTCTTGGTATCGACCAGCCTTTGAGAATCTGGTAGCTATGTATCGTCGGTTGAACAACACTGATAAAGCAGTAACATTGTTTAATGATTTTCCGCATTACTCTCAACAGTTTGCTGAACTTGCTCTCCTCCAAGCCATCTGTCTGGTAGAAAATAATAATATCGAAGAAGGCATGGACCTCTTTCTTACCAGAGCTGGAGAAGTTGCTGGGAATCTTGACTGGTTCCGCAAGATGAAAAAAGCTCTTGTCAAAAAGGATCGACAGAAAGAAATTATAACGCTTTGTGACTGGCTTAGTGATAAATCCGGCCATAACCCCGATGCTCTTATTCTGGCTGCGAACACGATTGGCGATGAAAAACAATATGAAAAAGCCCAGAAATTAGCTGAACGAGCACTGGAATTCGAACAGAACAATCTCGATGCAAAAGCATTAAAAGCAAGATCATTGTACTACCTTGGAAAACAGGATGCGGCTATTGAGATTCTGGAAGGTAATGTTGCTATCAATGATCGACATATTGCGAGCAATTATTTCCTGTCGCGTTTCCTATCAATGGAAGGTATCGATCCCCATCGTGCCGGCAATCTTGCTCGTAAGGCTATCTTTGATTCCAAATCTGCCTTAAAGCCGTGGGTTAATTTATGCTATGTCTATTTCCAGATTGGCCGTTATGACCTCTCAAGAGGAGAAGCTGGTAAAGCCAGTCGTTCGTACAATGGTGAGCCAGAACCACTCTTCCGGTGGGGGATGGCGCTGTATATGGAAGGCAAAGAGGAAGCTGCCGAGAAACTTCAGGAAGCTATCGATCTTGGTCTGAGAGGTGACAATCTAAGGGAAGCTCAGCAAACGCTCAAGAAGCTATAATCAGTCGTAACCGCATTACTGAAACGGAAAAATAGATAGTAGCGCAATGACTGCTAAGATCCAATCGAAAGCTGTACTTGTCACCGGTGGCGCCGGTTATATTGGATCTGTTCTGGTAACAACTCTATTACGCTATGGTATAAACGTTCGTGTGATTGACTGCCTGACTCATGGTGGAGAATCTCTGCTTGGCTTCCTGTCACATCCGAATTTCGATTTTATCTATGGGGATATCTGTAACCCAAACGATGTAGACTCTGCCCTTGAGAATATCGATTCTGTCGTACACTTGGCGGCAATCGTTGGTGACATAGCTTGCCGTAATAATCCCAAACGCGCCACCGAAGTCAACAAAACGGCTTCAGAAATGCTGTGTGAGAAATCTATTCAGGCTGGTGTGCGCCGATTCGTTTTTGTGTCCACATGCAGCAACTACGGCAAGATGGGAAATGGGGTTTCGTGGGTTGATGAAACTTCCAATCTTGCACCGGTTTCACTTTATGCTGAACTGAAAGTGGGATTTGAGAAATATCTTAAGGGACTCGGGTTGAACAATTTCGAGACAGTTTGTCTTCGTTTCGCTACCGCCTATGGGTTGTCGCTTCGTCCCCGTTTTGATCTGACCGTTAACGAATTCAC
>QNAG01000223.1 GCA_003641415.1 Candidatus Zixiibacteriota bacterium
TCTACCGCCGGTACAGGGAAGTTGCTTGAGATGCTCGAACCTCTTGTAGATCAACAGGAAGAAGAAACTCTCCCAACCGAGTACGAACTCAGCCAAAATTACCCTAACCCGTTTAATCCGTTTACAACTATACAGTTCTATCTCCCACAGCCGGGTCATGTGCGTTTAGAGATTTACAATATTATGGGACAGGAAGTAGCGACTATTGTTAATGAATATCTTACAGACGGTCCCCATACTGTCATCTGGAACGGTAAGGATAACAAAGGTAGTGATGCTGCCAGTGGATTATATCTCTATCGCTTGATAGCCGGAGAGACAATAATTACGAAACGGATGATGTTGCTGAAATAGCTATATGTTTTTGCTGTTGGGTAGATGGATGTTTACCCAACATACTGTTTGTCTGTGCCCTGCTCAATGTTGCGAAATCCTACAGAACCGAACTGCACTGCACATGGGTGTTCGGTTTCAACGCTGGCTGAAATCCACCCTGAATTGTAAATCTCAAGTAGTTTAATCTCAATAAAACTCAACTTGTATTTCACTTCTTCGTCTGGTAACTTTCCGCAATTGTAATCCGGAGTAACTCCCTGAATGTATGACAGATCATTCGGTACTGGATTGCAAATCTTTGAAGACGATGTCCAGAAAATGGAATTGATTGAATGGATACCTACATCGGAGAAATAGCAGCGCTGCTGACAGCAATTGTCTGGGCTTTAGCAGTGATATTTTTCAGAAAGAGTGGGGAGGCTGTCCACCCCATTGGATTGAACCTCTTTAAGAACAGTCTTGCCGCTATCCTTTTTATTCCGACTGCCTGGTTATTCGGTGAAACACTGTTTCTGTCTGTACCGATGGAGGATTATTTGTTATTGTTACTCAGTGGAGTGCTGGGTATTGGTATATCTGATACACTATTTTTCAAAAGTCTGAATGCTTTGGGGGCAAGCCTCTCAGCCATAGTCGATTGCTTGTACAGCCCGTTCATAATTGGTTTATCAATGCTTTGGTTGGGAGAGACTCTTGATATATGGCAGGTAGTGGGTGTGATATTAATTCTATCAGCGGTTTTGATAATTATGGGTGAACGAAATAAGAATCCGGTTGGCAGACGTACCATTCTTCTGGGAATACTATGGGGTGTGTTGGCTATGGCTTCAATGGCGGTGAGTATTGTGATGATAAAGCCGTTATTAACCAGGTCCCCGCTTATATGGGCTACGGAGATTCGCCTGATAGGAGGGATGGTTGTCCTTATGGGATTTCTGCTGGTTCATCCTTCGCGCCGAATAATACTGAAATCAATCAGATCGTCACAGCGTTGGGGGTATACTGTCACCGGATCAATCCTTGGTGCTTACCTGTCGATGGTCTTATGGTTGGCCAGCATGAAACTTACCCAGGTGTCAATTGCAGCTGCTCTTAGTCAAACCAGCAACATCTTTATTTTCATTTTTGCAGCTTTGCTGCTAAAAGAACGAGTCACACCTTTAAAACTAACTGCGATTGTTGCTGGAGTCACAGGATCACTTTTGGTAACATTCGGTTAATTAAGCCAGTAGACGTTATCAGTTTCTGAACGAGAACTCTCTAACCAGGGACTCAATCCTTCTAACATCTCGGTCTGCAATTTCAGTAACATTAAAACCTGTGCTGTAATAGTCCGGATTAATATCTCGGTCACTCCAGACACTGCAGGCATCAAATGTGATCTCATCATTTCCGAGAATTGAAGAGGGAAGCGTCATTCTCAGGTTGAAACTTTGATCTGCCTTAATGGGTTCCTTGTTTATGATCCTGACACCTTCAGTGGTGATGTCAAGTACTCGACCCAGAAGTTGATTTGTGTTCCTGTCGAACACGCCTGGATATGTAATCAACTTCTTTCTTCTGAGTGTTCTCTCTTCGTGGTCCATCACATTGCCTCCGTCTTGAACTACTTTGATATCCGCATGTGAATGCGGCCTGACTTGTCAGTAATGGTATCGGCATTACAAGATGACCCTGAAGTTTGCGACAATAGCAAACCGCAAATAATAAACTGCAAACCAACAGAGAAGATAATTTAGTTATGAGTCCTTCGGAATAATTTGTCCAAGATAACGTTCATAGTGTAGGTCTCAAAGTATATAGATATAGCCAATGATAAACAATGAACCAGCCAGCTTAAGGAGAAATCCCATCAGGTAGAAAAGAAGGTATGGCATGGAGAGCTTGAGTCTCATAGTAAGTCCCATTATTGTTGGTACCGCTCCCAGTATGAAGACAAGCAATGCCACAGCCAGGGCACCACGAATGCCGTCAAAGGGCAAAACAACATAGAAGAAACTATATGCCAGAGTGGGAATGGCAACGAAGAAAAGAAGCTCTGTCAGAAAATTGACAACAAACCAACCAAGTCCCATTGATTCGAGAAGATTCTCGGGAATGCCGCGAGTGATGTTAAGTAATCGTTCCAACCATTGCCACAGGAGCGAAAGCAGCAGCAAATATCCGCCTGCAATGGTAAGGCACCAGGCCATCAGGGAGTAGGATATCATTTCAGCCAACCTTCTTTGCGGTACCAGGCATAGGTTTCACGAGATCCTCTTTCAAACGGTATTTCTGATTCGAAGCCGAATGCGCGTTGTGCTTTTTCAGTGGATATCTCCCACGAGGTATGTAGTTCACGAGCTTTGTCACGGGTGAGCATCGGGGTAGCCCCGACTGCTTTGAAAGCAAACTCCGAGATAAAGGCAATTATTTTGAATATCACCGCTGGGAATTTTATCGGAATACCTTTTTTACCGGCTGTTTTAGCTAAAACGTCCACCAGTTCTTTCATAGTGTAAGCTCTTTTTTCAGCGATGAAGTATGCCTCACCAGAAACAGTATTTCCTGTAGTTGCCATGCAGACTCCACGACATAAATCATCGACGTGAACAAGTTGTAACTTGCGGTTGACATTCCCAATGAGAGGACGGATACCCTTATTAACAATATCAAAGAAGGTGAATATCTCCCGGTCTCCGGGACCATAGATGCCTGGCGGACGAATCGCTATTACGTGCATTTTCCCTGCAAACGAAAGAGCTGTCTTTTCCCCAACCAGTTTTGATTCACCATAGACACTAACCGGATGTGGTGGGTCATCTTCGGTGATCGGTCTATCGTTAATAGTCGGACCGGCTGCAGCTGCCGATGAAATATAGATTACCTTTTTTACCTCAGGGCATTTGGTAGCTACAGTTTCGAGTAACGACCTTGTACCTCTTTCGTTAACTTCAAAAAAGGTGTCATTGTGGCGAGCCTTAACAACACCGGCACTGTGAATGATATAATCCATTCCTTCCACCATGTCGTTAAGGGTTTCAGGCTGGGTGATATCGCCATAGCGATACTCGACATTTAGCTCTTTCAGTAACGATAAATCAGCATTCTGTCGAACGCCAGCCACAACCTTGAAGTTTTGTTCTAAAAAAGTACGACACAACCTTGATCCTACGAAACCATTAGCGCCGGTAATGAGTACTGTTGGCAGCGAACTTGACATAGGACGAATTTAGGCAATTGACGAGTTCCAGACAAGAAGGGATTACTGAATAATTGGCTGCTATTCTGTCAAGCGGATTGCAATTATTGTTTAGGGTATGGAAGCTAAATGGCGCTTCCCCTGTTAGCGTGGGGAAAGATCAGACGTTTCATAATGGAGAGGACCGTAGCGAATGTGATATTTCCATTGGTTTTTTCAAGAGAAGAAAGCGGATACAATTGCAATGATTTATACTTGATAAGCCGAATTCTTGTTTTTTAATCAACTATTTAGACAGCTACCTGGTATAGAATTGAATGGATAAAAATAAAGCGGAGAGGCAGGGATTCTCCAAGGGGTATTTTTATAACCTATTGCGCACCTATAGATTATGCCATAACTCCTATGTGGGACTGATTTATTGTTTTTATTTGGTTTTATCTGTTTGTGTCTGGTTTTGTCTGTTTTTGCCATCGATGGAGACAAGATGGTCACAAATGAAAACGGCCACTCCTCGCTGTGAGAAGTGGCCGTCATGTCTTCGATTAGTATGTTGCGTACCGCTATCAGCAACCGTCGGGCGGGGGACCACCAAGGAACAAGTTGGCTACCAGATAAGTCAAGTCGGCGACATTTATACCGCCACTGCCATCAACATCACCTTCATCTTCGCATGGCGGTGGCGGACCACCGAAGAATAAACGGGCAACCAAATAGGTCATATCAGCGACATCCATACCACCGCTATGGTCAACATCGCCACGAATCTCACAACAGGGCTGAACGTGCGAAAACCAGACCTCCTTGGTCACAACGTTGACCGGCGTAGAATCCACCACGTTCCAGTAGATACAAGAATCAACCAGCACTACCCGGTAGCTTCCGCTCGTAACTGGCTGATCGGAATTGTCTGTGCCTTCCCACACGAAAGAGCAAGTCCCGGACACCTGTCCTCCGTCAAAGAGCGTCTTGACCAACACATTTGACTGGTCGCGCACTTCAACGACCACATCAGAAAAGTCGATCAGGATGTAATTGATGTAATGCTCATTCTGATTCTCGGATGAAGTTACTTCAAAGTTCAGTACATCGGTTCCAATGGCAAAAAATTGTCCACCGCTTGAATCTGACCAGGATTCCACCACATACATATCACCGCAGCCTAAGTATCCGCCGTGGGTGGAGATACTGATTGGCTTGAAGAACTGATTCTCGCCCGTACCAGAACTGCCGAACGTACAAAGAGGAAACA
>QNAG01000224.1 GCA_003641415.1 Candidatus Zixiibacteriota bacterium
CAACATACAACCCTTTCACAATTAACAACCTTCCTCTCCCTCAAGCAGCTAAAACACAATCTCACCCAATCTTGATTTTATGAATCCCTTTTGGCACACCTGTTTCTGTATTGACAATAACAATGAGATTAAAAGTACAGGAGTCGGGTATGCAGCAAAAAGAAAATTCAGGAAAAAGACTTATCAATGCTGTTGAATTAGCTAAAAAACAAGGTTGTTTCCGATCGATTAAGTTGAGCTCTGAAAGGTTGAATCAATGACAAATCAGCGTGGATTCACATTTATCGAACTGCTTGTGGTGGTTTCTATCATTGGACTTTTGGCCGCAATCGCTGTTCCGCAGTTCTCAGCCTATCGAACCAGAGCTTATCGGGCTGAGGGCTACCAACTAGCTGATGCCGCACGGAAAAATATTGTTGAATTTTATGATTATACTGGGCGGTTGCCGCTTGACAATGCTGAAAGTGGTCTGGCGAAACCCATTGCGATTCGGGGCAAGTATGTCGAGAGTGTCACTGTAGAAAACGGTCAAATTACAGTCGTCTATTTACCGCAATATCAACAACGACGGTACAGCGCACCCATGATTCTTGTGCCGATCATCAATCAGGCTAACCCGACCGGTCCGCTGGTTTGGCAAGAGGAGAAGGGCTGAAATTATGCTGTCTGATAGTTTAAACCAATATTCTAGACAGAAAGTTTTCGATCACCTTTTAAGCTTACTGATTTTATTGCTGCTGTTGTGTTTAGCAATTGTGATTCTAATGAAATATCAGCGCACCGCACTCTCCCTTCAGGCGATAGGTCCCTTGCAATCCGCCAAGTTGGATGATCTTTACTACTGGAATATATATGGAGTGTGGCCAGAAGATACAGGGCAGGCAATGGCCGGTTTGGATATCCACAAGAGTTATCCCGATGATATACGGGTGAAAACTGTCATAGAGGATGGTGCAATTCATGTGGAATTTATCCGCGGTGAGTTGAGTGGTCAGAAAATCAGCTTTCGCCCTGTCGTTCCGAAAAGCGATCCGTTCGGTCCGGTTCATTGGCGTACCGGACACGATGTTGATGACCCAGATTATTTGGTGCAGGGAAGTGATCGAACCAGTGTTGAAGCATCAGATATTCCGTATTCTTTGCGGTAAGAAAAGAGAGGTAGGATTTTATGCTCTGGAACAAAAGGATGAGGCAGGTAGAACAGGCAATATTCTATCGGCAGATCGGAATGATGCTTGCCAGTGGAATGTCATTTAACGAATCTCTTGATCTTATTGAGGAAGGTGGCTTTTCTATCCTGTCCCGCGATATTGTCCGATTGAAACGGGAACTTTCTGATAGTGACACAATCCAATCACTACTGGGCAAGCACCCTGAATTGTTTGGTCGATTTCCTTTTGAGCTAATCTTTGGTTCTCTGGATGGGGCACAACTCAATCGAGTTTTTCAGCTTGCAGCGGATCAATTGGAGGATGTTGCAGAGATGCGCGAACGGACGACGCGGATATTCTGGTATCCGGCTCTGACTTTCACTGTCGGGTTTTTAGTGTTTATGCTGCTATGTCAATATGTATTGCCGGCCTTTGAGAAGATGTTCAGTGATTTTGGTGGGGCTTTGCCGGCACCGACTCAGTTTCTATTAAACCTGGGACGTGGGATTAATGATTATTCCATCCTGATCCTGTTGTTTGTCGCTACGCTCGCTGTGGTGGCGAACCGTTGGCGGGAGATGACCGTCAAATTCATTTCACACCTTCCACTCTTTGGAACTCTGATGAAAAGGGTCCAGTCCTACTTTTTTGCCCGAAACTTGGGGACGCTTCTGGCTGTCAATGTACCGCTAGGGGAGTCAATTCGTTTTGCTGGTAGCGCTGTGCATTACGGTCCTCTAGGGCATAGCCTTGTAGATAGTCTGGCTGAACCGATAGGTTTTGAATCTCTACATGGCTTATTGGATAGATCAGGCCGTTATCCACAAATGATCTTACAGATGCTTTATAAATCGGTATCTGAAGAAGTTGGAGTTACTGAAACCATGGAACATATTTGTGGGTATTATATAAAGGAAATTGAGCTGGCTCAGTATCGAGCCCTTGCCGTAACTGAACTGCTGACAGTAGCTCTGTTGGCTTTTGCTATCGGTGGTACGGTTATTTCTATGTATTTGCCTATCTTTAAATTGGCAGGAACCATAGGAGGATAATTAATATGAGAAGCAATCAAGTGGGCTTTACGCTGATTGAACTGTTGATTGTCATTGCCATTATAAGTGTTTTAGCCACTATGGCGTTACCGAGCTTTCAGGATCGGATCATCCGCACTCAGGTGCAGGAAGGCATAAAATTATCGGAATTTGTTCGTCAGTCGATTTCTGAATATTACCGGGAGCACCAAGCCATGCCGAAAGATAATGCCGCAGTTAGTTTACCACAAGCGGACAAAATTCTCGGTAATTATGTAGAAAAAGTCAGTGTTCGCAATGGTGTGATTGATATCGTGCTTGGCGCACGAATCAACGTGAATGCAAAAGATAAGATTCTCAGTATTCGTCCTGCAATTGTAAAAAATGAACCGCAGGTGCCGATTGCTTGGATTTACGGCTATGCCTCGGTACCGAAGGGGATGGATGTGTCAGGTGATAACCGGAGCGACATCTTGTCCCGTTTTCTACCAGTAAACTGTCGTTATTGAGGTGGTTGGTTGATTGTGATGATAAATAATATCTATTATAAACCATTAACTGGTCGATATTTTATTCAGATTAGTTATGGGTCTATTTGCCTTGATTTGGATTCAGAAGAGCCAGAGTTGTGGTTGCAAAATCAATACGGAACTTTCAAGATAGCTCCTTATGTTGAAAATCATGTAAGCCAACTTTGCTTTGAGTTCGACAATGATTTTTTGATTGAGAAGGCAGCCTTAGAGTATAAAAAAATATGGGTCAAGACTCTTCAGTATATTGATATATTTAATTCTCAGAAACAAGCAATAGCGACATTTTCTCTTTGTTATGGAAAACCGGCACTTGAACTGATAGATGATTGCCCGGGGTTAGCTTTCCTGATGGCAACTGAATATTTTTATCAATTTGGTGATGAGCGTAGGGCCACTGGTTGTTTACTTTCCCCGGAAAGAAAACGTACAGAAATTCTTGCATCATACGGATACATTGGTAGTAAATCTGTTGCAAAGATCTTTCGAAAAATATCTGCCGCTGAGTGCTGTGGGGAGTTTTTTCATGACTTTCGAAACCTGCTGTGCCGGCAAAATAAAGGGGTGATGAAAGCTCTTCGGCATGTAAAAAGAATTAATCATCTGCTTGTGAAAATATTGTCTATTGTTGAGCTGTTACCCTATCTTAAAAACAGCTTGATTGAAGAAGTTTCAGTTACTTCTCGGGAAGAAGAGTTGAGTCAGTATTATTATCAAATTGTTGAACTTAGAGAGACTCTAGTCGCGGGTATTGCTAGAGGGAGGAATGTCGCCCCTCTGAGACGGATTAAAGACCTTGATGCTCTCCATTCTGTTTTAATTGACTGGTTGCGGGATAATGAGTCCTCTTGTCGTTTAGAGAATATAAAATTTCCACCGCCACCATTGCAAGGGGTTGACAGATCTAATGATTCTCTTTATCCCGTTCGAATTACACCCATTCAATCAGGTAGTGATTTATGGCAGGAGGGAAAACGGATGCATCATTGCATTGCAGCTTATGCCTATGCGATACAGGATGGAGAGGGATGTTTTTATGCGTATCACCTGGAGTTGCCAGATGGAGAAATTGCAACAATGCTTATTGGGAGCTGGCTGGACAAATGGGCAATCACTCAGATTAGAGGCGTTTGTAACGCCAAGGTCTCCGAACAAATGCAGAAATCTGCCGAGAGATGGCTCGTAAAACAACAGTCAATCTTTGAAGTAAAACCAGAATTTATCTATAAAAAAGCAATAAAATACCTGTAATTGTAAAATAAGATGGCGAATATAAAGTATTCAGGAGTTTACATGAAACTATTTCCAGACAGCACCTTATCTTTTGATGAAAATGTTCAAAATTCTGAAGGGATACTCCCCCTTCTCTTGGGGCGAAATGAAATCTGTCAGTTGGTTATTTCCGATTTGACTCGCATCCGAAGTCTCCTTGTGGTTGGAGGTGAAAACACCAGCAGGTCGAAATTTCTACAGACTTTAATTTTATCCACGATATTAAAAACGAAACCGGACGCTCTGCAGTTGATTCTTATTGGCAGTGATGTACAGAGTTTCAGTGCGTTCAGGGGTTGCCGCCATTTATCCCAATCTATTGAAACGGATCCCAAGGCTGCTATCGAGACACTGACATCGGTTATTGCGGAGATGGAACGGCGATACCAGTTGTTGTCAGATTTAGGTGTGAGTCATATTGATGAGTATAACCTTCAGTTGGCAAACTTGTCGCGTGGTAGTGTAGACAAAGTTCGAAAGCCTCTTCCACGTGTTCTCATTGCTATTGATGAGTTAGAAAATTTAATGGAGGTCGATCGGGGAATGACGGAAAAATTTGCTGATATTATGAATCATCATGCTAGTAGCACTGGGCTGTATCTCGTGCTAGCAACCCAATATGCCGAATGTTCTGTTGTCACGGGTATTATAAAAGCAGTATTTTCCTCCAAAATTGCTTTCAAGTTGAATGAACGTAAAGATTCTTTATGGATACTGGATCAGTCTGGAGCTGAGAAGCTGTCTGCTGATAGAGAAATGTTGTTTCTTTCGCCCGAAGTCACATC
>QNAG01000225.1 GCA_003641415.1 Candidatus Zixiibacteriota bacterium
AAAATCAAAGCCTTCTTTACCGTACCGCTCCTTTAAGAAGTCCAGTTCTTCTTCCCGGTCAATAAATAGGAACATGATCCTTATGTTTACGTTCCTAATATATAAACCTTTCAGAGTACTTGCCCCGGTGGCGGTGGCGGTGACAGAACGCGGGATCGGCATCATATAGGCGATCGCTGACGACCCGCGGATAGGCTGATAAAGATATTCTTGCAGCCATTCTTTTCGGCAGTTCTGCAAGAGGGGGGGTATACCGGGATATCGATATCTGTCTTGTCACAGACCCCTAAAAAGCACGTGAATCTCGCAAGAAAGGATCTGGCATATCTCGTGAGGTTTGATTTTGACATCCACGCGTTTGAGGAACTGCCCGTCTGTATCGGGATGCAAGTGCTTAAAGAGGGTAAGTGTCTGCTATCGAAAGATGATGATGCACTCCATGATCTTGCACCTAAAACAGTGCAGGAATTTGAAGATTTCAAGTTGAGATATGAAGACTATCTTGAGGTGATTCTATATAGATAGAGCACGGATATTAAGTAAACCGGACTAAATGGGACCGCATCTTGATAAAATCAGAGAAATAGCTCCGGATGGATTGTGAGGGTAACAAGGAGAGCCATCGAGCGGCTGCTACACATTTCAATCGAAGCGGTCATTGACGTCTCATACTGCTCTTTGGGTATATTTATATGGGATTGAGGGGGATGTAAGTATGAGGATGTGCTGGAGATAGGGGTATGTGGTTGGAGGGTGCTTTGCGATGTTCGTGAGTGGTGAGGGCTGGCGCGTGTGTTGTGAGGAGACGGGGCGATATTGTGAATACAAAGGTCATACAAGAGGTTAGTTCTCAATGATACCTACAAAGTTTCAATTAGAAGTTCAGAAAAGTCTAAAAGAAGGTAAAAATATACTGTTGATAGCCCCAACTGGGTTAGGAAAGACTTTTGCAGTCACCAGTGATTTGCAGGACAAGTTCAATAAAACTGTCTATGCTGTGCCATTGCGTTCGCTCGGAGGTGGTATTCAGTCGGCAATACACGAGCTCAAAAGAAACGGTGAGGAAATTAATCCAGTGCTACATCATGGCGACTCTCAAGAAAGTATGCTGTTTAGTGAAGAAGTGGTCGTTACTACGTATGATCAAGTCGTTTGTGGCGTCCCTGGTTTACCGCTGAGTTTACCACTTAAGGCGGGACATGCGGTAGCGGGGGCATTATTGATGTCCCGTCTGATTTTAGATGAGGTTCATTTAGCATGGAATATCTCCCGTGACGCACTATCGATTTTGTTGGGTATCATCGACTTCCGCAACAAATTCGGTCTGCAAACGATTGTGTTCACTGCAACCCTGCCAAAGGAAGTTGCCGAGAGAATATCAGAACGATTGAATATGGAGTTACTTATTGTGGGGGAAGGTGGTTTAAAGGATGACGAAGGGCTTAAAATACGTGAAAATAATCGAAAAGTTACTATTTCAACATTGGAACTAAAAAAAAGTAAGGAACTTGATTATTCCCCCCTCTACGGAATGTTAGAAAAAACTAACGGTAAGCGCATTTACTTTTCCAACACTGTAAAACACCTCCAAGAAACGTATGACAAATTGATAAATGCAGGCATGACCGAGGATAAAATTACCGTTCTTCACAATCGGATGCCTCGATCTTGGCGGAAAAAAGCAGAAGAAGAAACGCACACAAGATTTGGAAAGGAAAGTTTGGATGGTGACTGGTTGCTGCTAACAAATCAGGTTGCAGAAGCTGGACTGGATATTTCTGCGGATTTGGTAATTTCTGATCCGGCGCCTGTGGATACTTTGGTCCAACGGGCTGGGCGATGTGCCAGATGGTTCCGTGGAAAAGAGACCTGTGGGGAATTCAAGGTTATTGGTGCATCCAAGGCTGTAATTGAGGGGGGTAAGGGGATTGCAGTTCCATATAGATCGAAATTAGTTTTAGATGCTTTGAAATCGATTCCTAAAGATCAATACCTTATATGGGATGAAGAACGTAGATGGATTGATAAAGCGTGGGGTGGTGGTAAAAAAGATGCGAAAAAAGCTGTGAAGGATTCACTCGATGAAATGACTTATGCGTTATATCTATTCGACCGTGCGGCTCAAGAACATAAACCCGGGGAAATCGCCAACGTTTTCAGAGAGATTTTATCTATTGAGGTCGCGGTCGAAAGCGGCAATAGAGTTTATATGGATGATCTGGCAGAACGGGATTTACAAGCTATGTTAGATCAGGGTAAGCGTCCAGAGACTTCTTCCATATCGCTTGGAACCGCGTGGGGGTTGGTCAGAGATTCAGATGGTGGCGCAGCGGTTATCCGATATGAGGATGGTGGGGTGCAAATATCCCCCACTGATTCTGTGCGGTTGGGTGATGTGTTAGTCCTTCCATCAGCTGTAGCGCATCTGCACCCTGCCAAAGGATTGTGTATTGGAGATGGTTCGGTTGTTGAGGGAGCAATTTGCAGCAGTGAATGGATCGACAAGAAAGAGAAGGAAGAACGCACATATAACCGGACTGAAAGACGGCAAAAATTGATAGAACATACGCAGGGTGTTATGGACGGGACTTATTGCAGGTTGGCTCAGAATGGTTCGTACCGTGATGCACTGATCAAGATACTCAAATCGTTGGAACCCCAAAAAGATACGGATCAACTGGCAAACGTTGTTGCACAGTTGGCAAGGGTTGCTGCAGCATTCCACGATGTGGGCAAAGCCGACCAACGCTGGCAGGACAAAGCGCGTTCAATCGATCCGGATTGTTCTCCTGAGTTGATTGGGCGAACCTTGGCGACCGAAGAACGTATTGGAATACCTCATGCCCCTCCTTGCTACAATGCGATTGTTAAGACCTGTGAATTACTTATTGGGTCACTGGACTCTGCCGAGTATTTAGTTCGAACCATCGCGTTATCCGCTGCCCGCCACCATTCAAGCTTTTTAAATCCCGCAACTGTGGCTAAACGCTTCCAGCCACATGTAGACACGGCGGAGTTTGTTCAAACGGTACTGAAGTGCTTGGACGCACCATCAGAAGTTAGGGGTAGAGCAGAGGAGATAATAAAAGCCGCGATTGACAAGCCCACTTCCGATAAAGTACCGTCAGTACTGCCAAACAATGATCTGTTTCCGATTTATGCCCTCGTTGGGCGGGCAATTATAATGGCAGATCGAGAGGATGCGGCGGGACATGAGTTAGAACAATGGAGGGCTACATCGTGAGTACTTTTGATTGGTCTGCTGCTACCACTGCGTTACACAATTTCGGTGGCGACCCCACTACGCTGTACATCGAAAAGACGGGATTGCCATTCTATGATGCATTACGCCTGTATGGTGCAATCGATCTGTATATTGGCTTGCGGGAAGACGTGACAATAGAAGACACCGGCATACGGTGGAAAGTCACTGGTCGCAGACGACCAAAGTTCATGGATGGCAGGGACGTGGCGTTTTTGAATAGGATCAAGGAACAATTTGGCGGAAGAAAAAATCTTAATTCTGATGAATATTGCAAAAAAATGTACTCTTATCTTGTTAATGTAAAATCATTCAGTGATGAAAAACCATTTCCGGCAGATAAGGCATTTGTTAAATTGGATTCGACACTTCAGGCGGGAATCCGTGGAATTTCTGCTGCTAATTATGAAACGCTCCAGACCGGGCAAACCTCAAAAAAAGAGTGCAAAGCGATGATACCACTCTCTGAAGGGTTGCTGGCATTTGTAGGAAAAAAACGTACCGAAAACATATCGAGAATATATTTTCTACCTGTTTTTGAAGGGCGTATCGATCTATCAAAGGTTGTTAGCCCTCTCCGGATGCGCGGTTCTCCAAACGTACTTTGCACACAGGCGTTAATGCTTTTAGCACTCAAAACGTCCCTATTTGCCGAAGGTTACCAAGACCGTTTAACATCAGTTGTTTACAATACTGACTTCGGTTCGCGAAATGCGTTTAATTTTTCCGGGATTATCAAGATTGATTCAACTGCGATCGGAAAGATGAGATCACCAGACCTTGTGAGCCATGCGTATCAAACTTTTGCGAGACTTGTCAGTAGTGCATGGAGTCAAGGTAAAACTAACGACCTGACTTCTGCTGCGATGGGAATGGCTTACTGGCTTATGCAACCGGTAAGCAAACACCTCTATTCGATGATTACTGCACAAGAACGTTTGTACAAAGGCAAAGGTGCGAAATCTACTTTATTTTATGTTCAAAATAAAAATCATACAAATCATGTTAAGGAGATTTTCGAGATGACATACGGAAACTGGAATGGCGACCATGAATCCGTGCGTAAGCTGGCAAGAGCGGTTGCATCTGGCATAAGCTGGGCACGCGGTAGAGATGAACACGGCAAATGGCTCGAAGACAAAGAGCAACGGAAGAATTGGTACAACGAAGTAACCATGCTTCGTTCAGCACCATCTGCCAAGACATTCAGAGAGCGCGTAATGATCTTGATCGAACAGGGACATCGGGAACATGGACAAATCGGAACAGCGCATCGTGATGAGGATTTTGATCCAGAAGCCCTATTTAGTAGTATCGGCACAAATCGGAGTGAATTTGAGAAGTTTCGAGATTTGTTCAGGATGTATCTTGTTCAAGAGAGCACATACAAGAAAGTCGAAGATAAAGCGACTACAGACACGGATAAGTAAACATAAGGAGGATTAAAATGAACCTATGGAGTATTTCATTCG
>QNAG01000226.1 GCA_003641415.1 Candidatus Zixiibacteriota bacterium
CCAAGCCTGACCTTACACCACACCCGGCACACCTATGGCTCCACCCTACTCCAGCTCACCGGCGGTGATCTACGCTATGTTCAGGAAAAAATGAGGCATGCCGACATCAACACCACCAAGCAGTACATGCATACCATTCTGTCAGGCAATGCTCCGGAGATGGTTTTGAGCTATGGGGAGGAATAAAATTATCGATTAGGAAAATCATTGTTATAAACATTTTCTTTTTGGATAGGATTTGACTCTTTACCACTATTATGCATAGGATTGTCACAATGAATGTTATATCTATTTAAATGAAAAGACCCTCAACTATCATCTTTGCTGAAAGCAAGCTGAATAAATAGTTTGGGTAATTAAATTGATTTTCTCAACGGTTTCAAAAGTGACGTAGCATTGCCAGTCCCCATGTCAAGATTACCTTAGATCAAGGCACAAACATGATAGAGAAGATAGAACCCATCCCCAACAAAGTCCCTAAAGCATTACGCCTCGCAGCACACCAAAGCAAACTTATTCCGTTTATTGGAGCAGGAGTTTCACAATTAGGCGGCTGTCCAGATTGGAGCAAGTTTGCAGAAGATGCTCTCAAATTCTTCGTCGAAAAAGGAAAGCTGAATCATGCCCAATTTGAGCAGATTTCCTCTCTTCCCTCTCGGGCAAAGCTCTCCGTGGCCTTGGACTTAGAAAAGTCGGCCGGTCTCCACATTAATTTCAAGAAATTACTTGAACCGTCTGAGGACAAGAAAAAGATCGGAGATGAGGTCTATGCGAACCTGTCAAGATTAGCGACTACGTTCGTTACTACCAACTATGACGATTGGCTGGACAAAAATCCGTCGCCAATTTTATCGGCTGATCAGCCAACCTCACCATCAAAACCGCTGGATACATCTCGCCGACTTTTCTACAAGCGTAGCGATATTTCTGTCGAAAACTTGGACTTTCCAAATGCAGTGTTCCACATACATGGTTCAACCCGTGATCGAGAAAGTATGGTATTAACAACGGTCGACTATCTAGATCGCTATTCAAGCCATCGAATTGACGGGAAAGGGAATCATGAGAATCCATTCCTAACATTTCTTCAGACCCTTTTTCAGTTGAAGAACGTCCTATTTATCGGCTACGGTCTCAATGAGTTGGAGGTCCTCGAATACATAGTTCAGAAAGGCATCAAGATACCGTCCAATACCAGAGAGGAGCCAAGACATTACGTCCTGCAAGGTTTCTTCACTCACGAGAAAGAACTTGCACGTAGTTTGGAAAGCTATTTTCGTCAATTCGGGATCGGGTTGCTTCCGTTCTCGCGCGATGAACACGATTGGGATCAACTGGTCATGGTTATTGAATACCTTGCCCACGAAATTCCTCCTGGTCCACCCCTGAATCTGCCGAAGCGCCTCGAAATGGAGGAATTACTGTCATGAGTCTAGTATTATCGACTAAGCAAAAACTATTTATTAAACGCATGACAGAGAATCAAGAACAAGCGACGTGGGGCTTTGAAATTCTGCTCAAGCGTCAGAATTTCACTGACTTCTTCGATCATCTAATAGAAGCAAACCTTTTCTCCCCAGAGTACAATTCTGATCCTGTTCCCGCCGATGATCCCGGGTATGTCCAAATCCCTTATTGGAGTGCGCTGGACTACTTAGAGGCCGTTGCAAAGCTGGCTGGAAATAATAATGACCTTCAATTAGCACAAAAGGTGATGGACGTCATCCGTTCTGTCAGTAGTTATCGTGACCCCGATGGGAGCAGTCGCGACAACTATCACACCTATCGTAAGTTTGCCGATATTCTCGGTCTTGTACCAACCGCTGCATTTACCACAAAAGATCTCGATCTCATACCAGCCTGGTTAAACAGTAAATACGATCAAGGAATGATAGGCCGTGCGCTTGATCAAGGAGCATTGCGGCGTTTGCTGGCGAGTGACTCACCTGACGACTGGCAGAAAGCCTGTATAATACTGCTCTATTGTACAGCTATTCTTTGGGTCGATGAAAAAGGACTTGGCAAAGGCCGCAAGGAACCAATGTCAGTTGTTAAGGATTACTGGCTCAAGAAACTGATCAAGAACCATGTAGGTAATTTCGGCATTAAAGCTGGCAAGGAAGCTGCCCAGATCTTCCGCGATAGGGTTCGCGAAGTCTTTGGCGATGAATTCGGTGATCTTCCTACATATTTGAGCCGTCCTGCTGTTGAAGATAACCCTCAGAACCATTCATGGGACGGGACCGTTAATTGTTTTGTTGAAGGGTTTCGAGATGTCCTATTGTCTTGGATTGACAATAGTCCGAAAGATGCAACTGCATTTGTTGCGGAAATCCTTAAAGATGAGAACGAAATGGTCCGTCGGGTCGGCATTTATGTCCTTGGTCAGCGATGGTCCGTACTAAAAAGTTTCTACAGCAGAATACTTGACCCCCAACTCTTTGTTTCAAGAAATATCCACGAACTTTACCATCTACTCAAAGAGCGGTTTGCCGAGTTCAGTGAGGCAGACAAGGCCGCGACTCTTAAGACAATTCGCCAGTTGTCACCACCAACAGATCATGAAGAGCCAGATCGGATCCTGAGGCACACACAGCGAAACTGGTTGTCAGCAGTCGCAGGCAAAGGATTTGAACCAGTTGATAGCTGGTTCAGAGAACTCAATACTGACCAGAGCCTTGGTAGGTTGTCAGAACATCCTGATTTTCACTCCTATAGGGAAACATGGGTGGGGCCTGGCCCTTCACCATATTCTGTGCAAGAACTGCTTGCGTTTACAGAAGATGGGTGTCTTGTCGAAAGGTTAAACGACTTTCAGCAACCCAACACTTGGCGAGGCCCATCTACTAACGCTCTCGTCAAATCACTTGAGGAAGCCGTAGAGAAAAATCCTCAGAGATTCCTTCGCCTTCTGCTGTCGTTCCTTGATGCCAAACGGCCATACCAGTATGGAGTAATCAATGGTTTCAAGCGCCTCTGGGATTTGCCCAAGGAAAAGCAACCACATCTTGATTGGAGCGTCGCATGGGAAGGATTGATCTGCTTCTTTGAGCAACTGCTAAGCAACCACGATTTCTGGAGAGAAGAAGTCGTTCATAATCAGGACCTGACTCCTACTCGCGACTGGATTCCGCCGATAATTGCTGAATTTCTTGGTGCTGGCACGAAGGATGATAATAAATCCTATTCACCAGAACTCCTCCCTCGTGCATTTTCGTTAATCAAAATACTGCTAGAAAAGTCGGAAGCAATTGATGATGCGAAAGACGATGCCATGTCCCAGGCAATAAATTCGTCCAAAGGCAAGGCAATTGAAGCACTATTCAGCCATACGCTTAGGGTGTGCCGTGTCAGCGACAAAGACCATGGAAATCACCTTGAGGCTTGGAACAGTATCAAACCAACTTTTGATGCGGAACTAGCAAAATGCGAGAACGATAATTACGAGTTCTCCACTTTGGCAGCGGCCTATCTTGCGAACATCAACTACATTAGTAGTAACTGGTTGCAGGCTAGCATTGACAAGATTTTTTCCCAGGACTTTACTGCCAATTTCATATGCGCCATCGATGGGTTGACGTATGCCTCAGCAAATCGTTCGATCTATGGGTTGCTACTTGAACATGGGGTGTTGGACAGGGCGTTGAGCCTACCACTAAAAGAACGGCAGGCTCGCGAAAGAATTATTGAACGGATTGCCCTTGCGTATTTATGGGGTGATGAATCACTGGATTCTCCACGATTCTCTTATCTGTTCGAGTCAGGCCAGTTTGAAGATCTTGAGTATGCTAGCAGCTTCTTCTCAAGTGTCAGAGGACAGGAATTGACGGTAGACCAAATCGAACGTATTCTCTGTTTTTGGGGAAAATGTGTGGTCTGGGCACAAACTTTGCCCGAGCCCCCGAAATCACTCTTGTCGGCACTAAGCCGATTGATACGCTATGTAACTACTTTGGAAGACAGAGAAGTCCATCTTCTGATGGCTGTGGCTCCGTATGTAACAATTCATTACAACGCCGACAATTTTATCAAAGGACTCGATCGTTTAGTCGAACAAGATCCCGTAAAAGCTAGCCCCGTGCTGGGAATGGTTCTCGAGACATATAGTCCATACTACGACCATGAAGATAGACTAAAAAAGCTTTTAATCAAATTGGCTGAGAATGGCAGGCGAGAGGATGCGCTACTTTATGCCGACCGCATAAGACAAATTCCTGGCATTGATCAATTGTACAAACAATTGGCGGAACAGGGTTAATAATGCATGCATTCATCCCTGAGGCAAGCCATGGGGGAATTCTGCAAAGAGTTTCGATAAACAAGGACGATAAATGCTGAAATTAAGTGACCAAGAAAAACAGGAAATTATCCGGCATTTGGAATCAGACAAAGAATTGCCGGAAAAGTATCGTTTTTTGCTCTTTGAAGACAAGCGAGAGGTGGAGCTGGTTTGGAATGGAAAGACAAATGAGGTCTGCAATATTGTGCTGCCATTCCAGACTATCGAACAGGTAGATGAACCTCGGGCTGAGAAGACTGAAGATACAATTGACAATACACCACTATTAACTTTTGCCGGGTTATCACTGGATGGACGGGGCAGGCAGCTCCAAGGGTGGACCAACAAGTTGATCTGGGGCGATAATAAACTCATCCTGTCTTCGCTGAAAAATGGACCATTACGTGGGGAAATTGAAAAACAAGGCGGATTAAAACTCATCTACATTGA
>QNAG01000227.1 GCA_003641415.1 Candidatus Zixiibacteriota bacterium
AACCGTCAAGCGGCAGGCCGTTTGACCTGCGTACCATCCTGATGTTCTCCCATTTGTGCTATTGTTCAATAATTGAACAACCATCCCTTATAAAAAGGTAGCTCAATACTTGGCTTACCTGACCGATATAGTTGATATCTAAAAGAACTTAGCGCTTGTAATTTCTTGCTTGGAATACGATGGCAAAGATAGACAAACTACTTAAAATAATAAAGAAAGCCGGCGCCTCCGACCTGCATCTGGCGGTTGGGAGCGAGCCCCTGATCAGGGTTAACGGATGCCTGCAAAAGACCCGTCATAAGAAGCTTGATAGCGAAAGCATAAAATCGCTGATTTTTGAGATACTTTCTGATGACCAGATCCGGCGCTTTGACAAAAATGGTGATCTTGATATTTCTTACGGTGTGGAGAATATAGCGCGGTTTCGTATCAATGTATTCCGTTCATACCATGGGATAGCTGCAGCAATTCGTCTTATCCCTGATAGTATTCCTGATCTGTCGTCATTGGGATTCTCTGATAACGTAGCCGAACTTGTCCAAATAAAGTCAGGCTTGGTGCTGGTCACTGGTCCAACCAACTCCGGAAAGACAACAACTCTGGCAGCTCTTATCGACTATATCAACACTAACTTATCTCGTCACATCATTACTCTGGAAGATCCAGTGGAGTATGTCCACGAGAATAAGAACTCACTGGTAACTCAGCGTCAGATAGGTCTTCATGTAGACTCCTTCTCTGCTGCTTTAAGGGCTGCTCTAAGGGAGGACCCCGATGTTGTTATGGTTGGTGAGCTTCGTGACACGGAGACTATTTCGCTTGCCGTAACAGCGGCTGAAGTTGGTCTTCTGGTGCTTGGAACATTGCATACTAATACGGCCTCCAGTACTATCGACCGCATCGTTGATATTTTTCCAGCGGATCAGCAGCAGCAGATCAGAGTTATGTTAGCCAACAGTCTTAATGGAATTATCTCACAACAACTCCTGGTAAGATCAGACGGGACAGGCCGAGTCGCAGCTTATGAGCTCCTGCTCAAAGCGAACTCAATTGCGCATCTCATAAGGGAAGGTAAGACATATCAGATACCAACAGTGATCCAGTCTTCCCGTAAACAAGGGATGAGATTGCTTGACAGTCACCTTAAAGCTCTGGTAGATGCTGGAATAGTATCGGCGTCAGAAGCGGTCAGGGTGGCAGTTGATCCGACTCAATTCTGTGAGCAAGTGGTGAATCTCGAGAAAGAACCGGTGGTTACATCGTGAGTGGCAACAATCTGCGGTTAGATGAAATCCTGGTGCAAGAGGGTCTTGTAACTGAAACCCAGATCAGAGAAGCTCTTATGCGTCAGAAAGCGCACGGGGGTAAGATAGGTTCCCAACTTCTATACCATCGTTATATTGACGAAGCGGGACTGGTTAAAGCGCTTACTCTTCAATTCGAATGTCGGGGCGTACTTCTTTCGGATATCGAAATCGCTAATGAAGTCATTAAAATGTTTCCCCGGAAAGTCGCGATTGCCCGACGGGTTATTCCGTTTGACTATGACCCCGAAGCGAATATTCTTAAAATCGCTTGCGAGAACCCGAATGACGAAACCCTGATAAACGAGCTCAACTTCGTAACTCGTGGGAAAGAAATAGAACTGTATGTTGCGGCGGAACTGGCCCTCAACACA
Source organism: Candidatus Zixiibacteriota bacterium (assembly GCA_003641415.1). Classification (GTDB taxonomy): domain Bacteria; phylum Zixibacteria; class MSB-5A5; order GN15; family FEB-12; genus B120-G9. Next base: position 1,679 of record QNAG01000227.1, read on the forward strand.
GCTATTTCAAAGTTTTATCTCGGGCGTGATATTTCTCTCGATGACAATCTCCTGTTGGAAATTCCGGATGACGCTACTGATACGGGAGAAATCCAAAAAATACCTGATACTGCACCGGACATCACGTCGTTGGATTCTCGTGGAAATATTTTACTTGTTACCGACGAAGAGTACTCTGCGCCTTTGCTGATATCTTTATTGGAACGTGAGAAATACCGTATTGTTGTTACCGACTCTGCTGATGATGCGATTGAGAAGCATGGAGATTACCAGTTCCACACAGTTCTGATCAAGGATACTGTGCCGGGCGATTATATCGACCTGATCGACCGCTTGCGAAAGACCTCACCTCGAACAGTTGTCCGCTACTATGAATCCACTGCCGGGCTAATCCTTCATGGTGACTATCTCCCTGATTTTGAGATGATGGCAATCAAGAATCTCGATCTGTTCACTTCGCTTCTCTCCACAAAAGAGGGAATGAACAGTAACCACAGCGGGATAGTAGGGCAGTATGCTGACAAGCTGTGTCGGAGTCTGGGGTTGCCAGCTCGGGAACGATTACAGATAACTACCGCCGGATACCTTCACGATCTAGCCAGATACTATTACCCGTCGGAGAAGCCCGAAGACCCACGTGCGTCAATACGCTTAACAGCCAAATTGCTTCAATCGCTTAATTATCCTCCGGTAGTAGTGGAAATGTTGCGTTCCATGTATGTTGACCTTGGAGGTAAGTTCACCAAAAGGCTGCCAATAGAGACATTGGGCGGGAATATCCTGACCATTATTGATCTTTTCTGTGACAACATCCCAGTCGAGAAGCCCTTGAGTCTTGACAAGTTCGACACCATAAAGAAGAAATTCCGTGACCTGACGGGTAAACTTTTTCTGAGGGAAGTTGTCGAGGTTTTTATCACAATGATCCAGGAACAGATTCTTACTCAGCAAACGCTCGACACGTCAAGCCAGGTAATGATAGTATCAACCCATCCTGGAGATTCTTATCTCCTTGAGTTACGCCTTAAAAACGAAGGCTTTAGAGTTGTAAGCCAAAGTACTCAGGATACCTTCGTGGACCTGTTTCAGCGTTCCAAACCTGATATCCTGGTGTTGATAATTCCGGGAAAGCAGGATGATGTTAAGGCATTTGTAGAAAAATTGCTCGATCAAGGTATAGACTTCAGCGATGCTCCTACCTTTGTACTTACAGATGTTTCCACCGCTCAGCACATGACAGCTCTAATAGAACAAGGTATCGAGGATGTTCTGTCTATTGACGCCAATCCTGATCTTCTTGTAGTTAAATTGCATAAAATTCACACATCTCTGGAAGAGCATCGTCGCAAGGCGGATGCTGTATCAAATCAGACTACTGGCACTGTTGGCCGTTTGTCCGATATGAGTCTGATCGATCTCCTTCAGGCGCTGGGACCAGGTCGAAAAACCGCTAAGATAACAGTATCCCCAAATAATGAAAAAGAAGAGCAGCTAACTTTATTCCTCGATAGCGGAGCTATCTCTTATGCTCACTACAGAGATAAGCTTGGAGCCGATGCGGTCTACGAGGCTCTTGGTTGGACCGATGGTGGGTGGGTCGTTGAACCGGTTATTCAAAGTGAACTTCCCGAGTCGAACAACAACCTTCCCACTGAAAGCATCCTGTTGGAAGGTTGTCGCCTTCTTGATGAAAAAGTGAAATCCGGTCAGTTGCTATAGCTGTTCACTTCCGCTATTGATTTAACATTGATCAGTCCCACAAATTGCCCTGATGGTAATGACAGCTACCGTGCTTTCTTTTTCAGATAGGATATTTTATTGCGCTGTCTGTTTTTTGTTTCCCTGGGGATTTCTTTCACATATAAGCTGAAGCGTTGGGCAATATGACGTGCTTTGTCCTCCTGGCATAATCGGTTATAACAGCGATATAGCCAGTAGTCACAATCAACCATGTTGAAATAATTACCGGGATTCTTTTCAAGAAGAATTCGCAGATAATTGTATACATCGGCTGCGTTGTTATATTGTTCAAGCTTCCAATAAGCCTTGGCCAAAGGCCATAAAAAGGATTTACCGTCCGGATGTTCGCCACGCATTGATTCCGCCACTGCAATTGCAGAGTCGAACTGGTTGCGGTCGAGCCAAATCCATATCAGGGCAGAGCGTGCAGCTTCGCGGGAAATCAGCGATGAATCCACAGCGAGAAGTAATTGTGCTATCCCTTTTTCCTTATCATTATTGATGATACCAAACCAGCGCAGAAGTCCGGCTTTAGCTGATTTCCAGTAGTGATAAAGTCCCAATCCAAAGTACAGATCATAGACAGTGCTGTCAGCTTTGAGACCACGCTCATACTCAGCTTTGGCTGCACGACTTCCCTTGATAGCTGCGATAGTCGACCCAAATTGCGCTTCCCACAATGATCGGTAGGCATGAGCATGTCCCCGATACAGGTGCATCCACGCGCAGACTACAGTCGATGATGTATCAAGGACTCGTTTTGTCTTACTAAATGTACTATCAATATGTGCTTGAAACAGTTCACAGCGCGAGTTTTCTTCAGAGTCGCACATCTCCATCAGCAAGCCTATAGCTCGAAACAGATTGCCTGAAGGATCGTTGGGATAACGTTCGATAAGTTCCTGAGTTGCACTATCAGCCTCGACAAAGTGATCGTTGTACAACAGCTCCTGAACCTTTACGATATTCCTGACTAAAGAAGAGTCGGGATAATCAACACCAAATACATCTGACGTTTGCAGCGCAGACAAGACCAGAGCAATTGATAGATGAATGGCAATTTTAAGCATTAGCGCTAATGTATGAGAATTCCCCAATAGTGTTTTCCATTGTTTACATACGAACATGTCGCAAAATGTCTGTTCTCGTTTTGTGTAGCAACAAGAACCACTACCAGGTGTAGAATATTTAGGGTTTGCTGAACAATTCACATTAAGCAATTCAGCTATTTAAGTTGTAGCGTTTTGATACTCAGTATCCGTATCCATAGTGAATTTCTGATCCAAAGTGAATACC
>QNAG01000228.1 GCA_003641415.1 Candidatus Zixiibacteriota bacterium
ATCAGCGGGTTGCCGGGGAAGAAATTGATGTGGTCTTTGATGAGCATGATATCCCCCGCCTTGAAATTGGGGTTCATGCCCCCGCAGGCGTTGGATAGGATGAGCGTTTCGATACCGAGCATTTTGAGCGTCCGAACCGGAAAGGCTATCTGTTGGAAGCTGTAGCCCTCGTAAAAATGAAAACGCCCCTGCATGCAGACAACAGATTGACCGCGCAACTTCCCGAAAAGCAGCCGTCCAGCGTGGGATTCGACAGTCGAAACGGGGAAATGGGGGATTTTTTCATAATCGACGGTACCAACCATCTCGATCCCGTCCACAAGTGAACCCAGTCCAGTGCCAAGAATAATTCCGATCCGGGGTTTGAAGTCTACTTCGCCTGTGATATAGGATGTCGCTTCATTAAGCATGCGATGCATGTCTTCTATGGTATTCATTAGTTTTCCCTTATTACTATGAGAGCTATTTTCTTTCTGGTGAGAATATAATACAACTCTCCAGTAGTAAGTAGAAAAAGCATAAAAAAAGAACCGGCCAAGTGGGGAATGTCAAACGAGCCGGTTCTTCAATCAAGCGGGGGGACTATTTATGATTATGCTTTGGCAGCTTTGTCCATTTCTTCTTCGAATTTGGCCGCCACTTTATCAAGCTCATTAGCAAGATCTTCCGTATTCATAGGCTGTTTCTTGTCAGGTTCAACTTTGTCAATATCAATGGCATTGTGTTCGGTCTCTTCGGCTTGATTACCTAATTCGGTTTTGATTTTGTCCGTACTGTTTTTTTCAGAGTTTTCACTATTCATTGAAATAAACCCATCAGGGATATCCTCTGCCCGAGCTGTTGTTTCGATAAAACCTCCGTCAATAGACGGGGCCGGTGTTTCCTGTTCTGGGTTTTTTGTATCATCATCTTTAGCCTGAGGTAACTCCCCCTTATAGCTTTCAAGAGCAGCAGCCAATTCAGGATCAACAGGTGAATCGGCTGATTTATTCTGGTCCGAAGTTACATCTGGCTGTTCGGAATCCGTTACTGTTGAAGGCTCTTGTGAAATAGCTTCATCAACTGTTGCTTTTGGCGGTACAATTGTATCAGTAGCGTTGACTTCTTCAGACTTAATCGGTTCTAATGACGAAGGTTCGTTGCTGATAGTCTCAAACTTATCTCGAGTAACATCCGCTGATTCTGTAACTACAATGCCATCATCAGATGAAGTTGCAGTTTGATCATCAGCCGATAACTCCTCTACCATTTCCATATGTGATTTGATTAGATTACGAAGCTTGGTAATATATGACTTCTTTGTTAGCTGGAGTTTGGTTATCTGATCCTCAACCTGCGTTACTTTGCTGGCGCGGGAACCGATGATTTCATCTGCATCAGTCCTGGCCCGCGCGACTATCAATTCAGCTTCCTTTTTGGCATTACCAACAGTCATGTCAGCGTTACGGCGGGCATCAATGGCAGCGCTTTTGATAGTATCCTCAAATTGCCGAAGCCCAGAGAGCTGAGTTTTCAATGAGTCGATTTCCATAGACAGCTTAAGTTCTTGTTGTTTTGCGGTCTCCAGGGCGGTAGCTATCTGTTCGAGGAAATCCCTCACATCATCCTTGTCGTATCCGCGCATTTGAGAATCAAACTCGTAGTTACGGATATCATTTGGTGATAGATCCATGCTCATCTCACTCGTTCTAAAGGTTCATTCTGCTCTCATTATTTTCCAGTCCCGCCATATCGGCTACACTGTCTGCGAGCAGTTTCATTTTGACACACTCTATAAATACCTATCGGGTGTTTTGCAGATTAATTAAGGCTAATTGAAGTTATCTTTTGTCAATTATAGATAAAGGAACCAGCACAGCTTCGCTTGATAACGGTGAGCAGATACTGCCTTTTATGTCAAAACCGTATTTGTAGTTTAAACGGCCTAACCCTGTCCAAACAAGTTTGAACCGGCTATCCGACGCGCAGGATGCGGCCTTGTGTCGCACCTAATGTCATTCAACCAGGCGATGTCTGAACCAGGTGGTGCCTGTGAGCGGAGTCGAAGGGCATCTGTACAGTTTCAATGTCAAGCTAACGGGTTACTTGACCTTGATTAGTAACATCGCCGTTTTAGTTATTGTCAATATCCGCAGAAAAAAAGAAGGGCGCGTGACTGGAAGCGGAGAAAGTCACGCGCCGCAGGAAAGGAACTTTTGAAAATAATTCCTTGTGCTGGTAAAATAATGGCGGCTGCATCAACAGCCGCCAGAGGTTCCCCTCAAACCCTTTGCCTTGATAGCCCCCTTCAGGAAAGCACCCCTTTTCTTGGGCTACGAGCAACCCCCTTTTCTCTTCCACCATTCCCCCTGTGGTGGTAGAAAACGCTCACTGTTAAAACTCGTAACACCTGCCCCAGAACCAATTATGCACTACCCCTTTACTTTCTGTGCAACTTATGTCCCCCCGTATTTTATCGTGTTGACAGCCCCCTCTTGGTTCTGATTGACTCTCTGCTGTCCTCAAGAATCCCGTCAACATTGTTATCCACCTTTCAATTTCGTTTCGACGAATATGTTTTCCTCAGGGGAAATTCTCCGTCTTGACTATTTCATCGACTAACTATGATTTTGTCTGGAGGGGGTTATTTGCGTGACAAAAGGGGTATATAGCATACCACCTGAATCAGCTAAAAGAATGACAATCCATAATCATTAACCAGATTGATAAAATTGTAATAATTGATAATTAACCTGTTTTATAATCTCTGAAGAAAGGAAGCCAGGTTGGTATTGCTCTTGGTAAGCTTCAGTTTACGACGAATATTCTGACGCTGTTTCCGGACGGTTTCAAGGGAAGTATCGAACGCTGAGGCTATATCTTTTGAAGTTTGCCCGTTACGAATCATATTGCAGATTTCAATTTCTCGGGGTGACAGTTGGGAGTATAGCTTCTCTACTTCATTGACGAATGGAGAAGCGATTTCTTCGAGATTCGTTTTAAGCATGTCGAGATATTCACGCTCGCCTTCTCCGATTTTCTCGTCAAGTTTACGGATAATCGGGAAGATTATTTTATCCACGTTCGCTCGAATCTGCCGCCCGATTTGTTTTTTTTCTTTTTCAATCTGGTTAAGTATTTGTGAAAGAGCGATGTTTTTCTCGGTTAACAATTCCTGCTTTGTCTCAAGCCTGTCATTAGCTATCTGAAGAGCTTCTTCCTGTTTTTTACGCTTGGTGACATCATCATAGATTGCCGCTATTTCACCGGAGGGAAGCTTGTAAACATAGTTCTCACGCCAACCCTGGATTCTGTTGTCCTTGTAGAGTGAAACCGGATGATGTTCTGATTTACCGCTTTTCCAGACCCGCCGCATCACTTCAAGCAGACCAAACTCGACAATTCCCGGGAAAGCATCAGTGATGTTTCGCCCAATTATATCCTTTTTGAGCGAACCTTCAATTTGCTCCGCTGCCCGGTTAAAATCTCGGAAAATGAAGTTATCCCCCCCGTCTATTCCTTCGTAAATAGCTACACCACTGCTCATATTATCGAATAATTCTCGAAAGCGCGTCTCACTGGCTTCGAGCGCTTCTCTTGCCTGCTTGTGTTCGGTAATATCAATTGCTACATGACAAACAACCTGCCGACCATCGGGCCATTGGGTCATCCGACCAACACAACGGAACCAGCGACCGGAACTCTCATGTAAAATCTCAAGAGTCTGGGATTTTACTTTAGAGTTCTTTTGTCTGGCAATGCAGTCAGGACAGGAGCTATTTCTGCTACACACTACCTTGTAGCATTTCTGATCCGCTGTTTGCCCCCAGAGTTTATTAAATGCTCTATTCGACCACAAGATTGAGAAGTTTGTCGGATCCACAATGTAGATAGGTTCATCAATGCTGTCGAGAACAACTAACTGATGGTGACATAGGGTATCAATGGCATGTTCCATTCTGCGGTGGCTGATATATCGTCCAATCTCGCGAGCAACAGCCCGAATGAGAAGGCGCGTATTAACGAGCTCATTGTTACCTGTCTGTTGTATTTGTTCCGATGTGTAGTGTAATTCAACCTGACCAATATCATTTTCTGAAATGATAATTTCAACTGTCTCAGGATTGGATCTTTCAGTAAAATTGTCTGATTCATAGCTATATCCCTCAATAACAAGTCGAATGCCAGGCTTTTCCGGCTCCGGCCAAAGAGTTGAAATAATTCTGATTATTTCAGTGAAAAACTGATCAGGGCTTTGGGGGGGAGAATATGCCAAATCCAACAAAGCATACAGGATATGCAGTTCTCTTGACTGTTTAGTTATAGCAGATTGTGATTTTCTTTTGAGAGGACTATCAGTCTTTCTCTCCGATATATTTTCGACTTGTGTTATAGTAGCACCAGGGATACTATAATCTTGTTGGGGTTTGCTTTTTTCGCCAGATATTTTGGTTTTCTTCCGCAATAATATCGTTTTAGACATAGCACACATATTCAATAACCCGTACAACTCATTGTAAATACACCGTTACTGAAACAAATCGGCAAATCTGTTCAAAAACTAAACAGTAAATTATCCGTCGCATGAATTGCGCAGATCCAGTTACTAAGTTAATTATATCCGCAAGAGGATTTTAGTGGACATATCAGTGTTTTCCGCTATATTTATATGTAGTATGAAACTTACGCTGATCTCACCAGGCGTATAGGTGAAACTTAATACTAATCTGGG
>QNAG01000229.1 GCA_003641415.1 Candidatus Zixiibacteriota bacterium
ACAAAGGAGGCTGAGATTCAGGTCGGATATTAGCCGGATATCTGCCAGCAAATCCAAACGTTCAAAAACGAAATCTGCCTGGAGGTCATTTTCGAGCCACAGATTTCTGTGACCAGTAACGGACTCAATCGAACCAAACACAGAACCGGACTTGAAACAGTCGAGATCGACTCGAAAACCAGCCTCGAAATAGTCTTCACCAATTGCGAATTCATCCTGTTTTTCGTCCAAAAATTCAAGGTCCGGACCAGCGGCCAGGCTCAAACCGCCCTTTTCAACCCCAGCCAATAAAGCCAGACCAAACCGGATATAATCAAAACTGACCAGGCTCTCTTCTTTGTATAATGTAGCCTCCAGATCGATTTCCTGTTTTCCAAACCATTTCTTCCCAAGCCCCTGACGGTTGCGGGCAATAATTTCAAAGCGTCGATAGTCGTCGTAGTCAGCGTCGTATTGGTAGTTTTTTTCTTCAAGGCGCAAGGAAAAATCCATGTCTCCGACAGGCAAAGAACCGAAAAATGACCCTTCGATACCGGCTGTCATGTAGGTCAATGAGCTTGAATCCGGAACCCTGCGGGTAGAGAGAAACAGGTTCAGTCCGGCAAAAGAAAAATTATCGTAGGTTTTCTCCACCCCCACTTTAGCTCCGAGTCGATAATAATCATAGCAGTTGTCAGTTTTTAGCTGAAAATCCACTTTCTCGGTACGCAATTGCATAACTGCAGTCATGGAAGGAGTTAGTTCTCTTTTTAGTCTCGTTCGGAAATATGCCAGGAGGTAGCTGTCGCCGAATTCAGAGTCATCCCCTGAATGGTCGCGCCACTCCAATTCACCGGAGGCATCGATACCTGTTCGGCCGGATTTGTGTCTGAAATCACCTGCCAGTTTCAGGCGGAGATACTCCGCTGATTGCTCATAGGACGACCTTATTTCAAGAAATCTGGGAGCAAAAGGGGTCCATGACATGCCCAAACGGTATTTGAGGTCATTGAGATAGGTTGAGCGGAACTGCCAACTGGTAAGTGTAGTGTCAGCGCCATCGAAAGCAACGGAATCGAGGAAAAATGTCTGCGACATGTAATCGTAGCCAATACCGGTTTCAAAAGAAATATCAGCGGCCCGAACATAATGGTCCAAGCCGCCAATCCCGATAAGAGAGAGGATCAGGAATATCTTCGTCGCAAGTCCCCACGTGCGCAAGGTATCTTCCCGGTGGTTGTGTGGTTATTTATACCAGACCATTTCCGTTGAGCAATCTCTGTAGCCGCTCAATGTTCATCTGGGTTGCTTTGAGTGCTGCAGTAGCTGCTTTGGAACGACCCCCATCAAGACTTTCCCGAGCTAACTGAAGCTGTTCTCGAGCCTGATCCAGAAGGCGGACAGCGGTATCGTCTGATGGGGCAACATTCTCTGCCAACTGATTGACCCGGTCGTTGAGCTCATTATACCGCCTTTCAAGCCAATCTGTACCCCGACACTGGCGTAGAGCTTTACCAGCGAGTGTCCGAGCAGAAAGGAGTGCACCCTCAGCCATTCTGAACCTGTTTTCCGAGGCCAACCGCTCAGCTCGTTCAAAGGCTTGTTTGGCTTGAGTAAGCATCTGGGCGGCTGTTTCAGAATCACAGTTATCAACCTGTTCTTGCGCTTGATTGAGAAGTTCTTGCACGCTCTCACTCCAATTGTCATATCGGGAGACTCTATTTGAAAGCCCACTGCACGCCTGAAGGAATTTTCTCGCGGAATTCTTTATCTGAGTTGCGAGTTTTAGAGAGGCATAATGATGCCCTGATCGGTACAATTGCCAAGCTTTGTCGATATTTTCACGGGCGGAACGGTAGAGACCCTCCCAGGATGCATCTATCGTTTGAGAAGCGCACTCTCGTGCTCGTTCAAGAAGGTCCTCAGCCTGTTCCAGCTCTCGCAGGACAATATGTTCATTCTGAACGGTTTTTTTAGCAATTTCCAGAGCAACACGAGCCCGCTCACGGGCTTTCACAGTAAGACCAAGAGAAATTTTAAGGTCATGCTGGTTTTGTCTATTCCTGAATCTATTCCAGGCTCTGACCTGTAACTCAGTGGCCTGTTCCAAAGCTATCTTTGCTTTTTCAGAATTAGCGCCCTGAACAAGTTCCTTAGCCCTGCTGATAATCTCGTCAGTGCGTTGCAATTCGTCTTCCAGTTTGGAAATCATCGTCCCGTCCTGCGCTGCAATCGGGACAGCCAACATCACTATTAAAAATGTCAGCAGGATATTTCTTGTGTTTGACTTCGCCATATTGTTATCTCCGTCTACTCGTCAACATAGTATAGTATCAAACTTCCTGCCGAATAGCTTGAATATTCATAACATAAAGATAGGTAACGGATTGCGTTTTTCACAGTTCCTGCTAAGGTTTCCTTTTTTGTACCAGATGGTACGTATAGTGACCCATATTGCCCGCTAATTCCTGATATCGTATACTTTCATCCGGCTGTATAGGCGACGCCGAGTGATTTTCAGAAGACTCGCTGCTTCTGTTTTATTTCCTCCGGTACGTTCTAAAGCATCAATGATCATCTGTTTCTCGGTCTGTTCCAACCCTCCTGAGCCGGCGATGCTAACCGTTTCGAGTGGCGAATTGTCAATTTCGAGAATGAAATCTTCGGTTGTCAGGGGTTCATCTCCAGCGAGAATTGTAGCTCTCTCTATGACGTTTCTCAACTCTCTTATGTTACCGGGCCAGTCATATTGCATCAAAATGTCTGCCACTGGCTGGCTTAATGACCGATGAGGGAAGCCCTTCTGAGCGAGGAAGTACTCAGCCAAAGGAACTATATCATCTTGCCGTTCGGCCAGATTGGGCATGTGGATTGGGAACACATTGAGCCGGTAGTACAGGTCTTCACGGAAAACCCCCTTGCTGATAGTTTCCTTTAGGTCTCTATTAGTTGCCGCCACCACACGAACATCAATTTCGATACTGTCAACACCACCAACTCTCACAATCTGCCGTTCTTCAAGAACGCGCAACAGCTTCGATTGCAAAGCAGGTGACATCTCCCCTATCTCATCAAGGAAGATCGTGCCTTTATCGGCCAGTTCAAACCGTCCCCGTTTTCTGGCAATAGCTCCGGTAAAGGCTCCTTTTTCATGGCCAAAAAGTTCCGATTCCAGCAAAGTCTCAGTAAGAGCAGCGCAGTTGACTGCAATAAACGCCTGTTCTTTCCGGGTTGAAAGATCATGCAACATTCTGGCCGCTACTTCCTTGCCTGTTCCCGAACGACCAGTCAGTAGTACGGTCGAATCTGTTCCAGCTACTTTGGAAATTAAATCTTTAATCTTTCTCGTTGCTGGTGAGTTACCAATAAAGCTCCCGGAAGTGAGCGATTTGAGTTCTCTCTCAAAATGATCCGAGAGCGATTCCAAGCGTTGCTTTTTAACGATTTTTTCTATCAGTATAGTCAGCTCTTCCAAAGAGAACGGCTTCACAAGATAATCAGCGGCTCCCCTCTTCATGGCCTCAACCGCGGTCTTAACAGTACCATAAGCGGTCATCATAATAACTTCAGTACCGCCCTTGACCAGCGCTCTCTGGAGTACTTCCATTCCCGATATCTCCGGCATGGAAAGATCCGTGATGACAATATCATATGAGTGTTTGTCTATCAGCGTAATTGCTTCGGTCGGATTAGTACAGGTGGTCACCCTGTGACCGACATCCTCCAATTCCCCGCAGACAAGTGAAGTCATTTTTGGTTCGTCATCAACTACAAGTATGTTTGCCATATTTATCAGGTCGGATGCTTTGGTAATGTTACAACCACTTCGGTTCCGATTTGTTCTTTGGATTTAATTATGATTTTTCCACCCATTTCCTCAACGATTTTTTTACTCAAATGTAAACCCAGCCCTGATCCCGCCTGTCTGGTTGTATAGAACGGTTCGAAAATGCGTTTCAAGTGCTTTCGAGGAATCCCCGGACCATGATCAATTACGGTTAAGGTTACAGTTTTTTCACTATCAACGACAGCAACACCAACTTTGATAGGTCGACCTGCCGCCAAACAGGAATCAGCTCCGTTTATCAGCAGATTCAACAGAACCTGTCTGAGCCCACGGGAATAGCCTGTTATAAATACTTTATCTGGTATTGTCTCCTTGGTCCATGATATTTCCCTATATGGATACTTGTCACGAAAATGCTTCTTGATATTACCAACCAGATCGGAGAGATTAAACTCTTCAGGGTTCAACCCAGCCATGTTGGTTGCTCCAGCTCCGGCAAAATCGAGATAACCGGATACAATCTCATTAAGTCGGTCAACCTCTTCGATGACAAAAACGCTTTCCGGACTACTATGTTTCTTTTTAAGTCGTTCAGCCGAAGCGCGGATTATCGCCAGCGGATTCTTTAATTCATGCGATACTACCGCAACCATACGCCCCAGATAGGACTGTGTTTCATTGAGAAACAGATGCTGTTGAAGGCGGTTGATACTACGTTGAATCAACAGGAAAATTATCCCTAACACCAGACCACCCGCCATAGAAAGAACGGTTGAGTAATAAAGATTTTCCTTTAGTCCGGATAGAGCATCGAAATAATCAACACTGGCTTCCACCCCCAAAACGGCTGTTTTAATCCCGTTGCTGTCATACAGGGGAGCAAAGGCGGATTTCAATCGGAAATGTCCAGTCCGGTAAGAGGGAGTTGCAATAGCCCACTCAAT
>QNAG01000230.1 GCA_003641415.1 Candidatus Zixiibacteriota bacterium
AAACCTCTACAAATCCAAACTGAATATGAGTTTACTAATCAGTAAAAATTATAACTCACTGAAAAGTAATACAATAACCCTCATTCAGCCATTGCTCCAATTGTAATACTCACAACAACACCACTGCTAATCCCAAAACCCACCCCGCCATAAATAGAACCGGCAACAAAGAATTCACCATCCCTGGAAAAAGCCTGATCTTTTATTGAATCATGCTCTGCAATTACATCAGATTCAGTATCGCCAATTCCAAGTCCGCTACTTGTTCGGTAAGTGGATTGTCCTGTAAGTCTTATCTGAGAAACAGTCTGATCTCCATGCTCATCATCTGAAGACATGTAAATTACCATATCCCCGTTGCTGTATGACCAATGCTGACTCCATCTTCCATCTGCCCCATAAAAAGTTCTATCGTTTTTAGACTCAGGTTGCCCAAGAATAGAAATGACCTCCTCATCAGGTGTGCCGATCTCGATTCCACAGGAAAGAGCTTCCAGGGGAAGGTCTAACTGATTCTTTGGTGAGCGAACTGCAAAGGCTCGGAAGTTTTCGCTGAGACTGCGATTGCCATCAACCTCGGTTCCGGTAAAGGAGAAGAACCATGCGGACGAAGAATCCTGAACTTCGCTTGACCATACATACCATCCACTATTACTAAATGGACCCCAGTATTCATAGTTAATACCCGCATCGTACAATCCCCAAAACTCGGAGATAGAAGGCATACGCCAAGTACCACCAAGGCTGTTTACCCATGATTCGGATTCATACCAATCTGTACTTGTATCGGAACCTACCATCCACTGCAGCTCAGTGACATTATCTGTGATAATATTCTGATCATCAATGGTGAACCTTGTGTTCTGAACTACTGCATTAGCTGATACATCCAACGCACCCTCATTGCTACTTGCATCAATATTTGTATTCTGGTCATCATAAATTGGGGAAAGCATGAATATGGAACCAGCCAGGTTTTCAGAATCACCCAACGATGGAACAATTACCCAGCTGTGATAAGCATCTGGTTCTTCAACAACATCCATTGCGTACAGTATATCAAGCAACTTGCCTCCACGCTCGGTGATCTCTACTGCTGGACGTAAAGGAGTTGCTTTCAGTAGCATAAGAAACAGCTTATTCTCTTGCTCAAGCTCCTCGGGCGTAGAAACACCTCTGTACAACCAATTCTCAGGTACATCAGGACCACCGGTTGGAGCCTCACCCTGTTCTGCGAAGTCATCAAGAAAGTCAGCAAAAAGCATTACAGTTTCGTATTCGTCTGAACCGGGAAGCAACTCTAAAATCACTGGAAGAGCATCCTCCATAGCCATCTGTATTGTATGAGTTGAATTATGTGGGAAAATACTTAGTGAAGGTAACATTTCTCCATCTGGATCAAATGCAACAAATGTCTCAAAACCATCACCATCCACAAAGTCAACCTGAATACCTTCAACTGGCTCATTCGTTTGATCAACAACAAGAACACTAACTTCCTCACCAGTGCCGGCATCTGTAAACAAAACAATTCCAGAACTATCTGTAATCTGGGCATTATCAATGCCTGCTGGTTCAGAACCGCCACAACCTTGCACAAAAAATACTACAGCAATCAATACCGAAAACAGAATTCTCAAACGCATAAGTTCCTTCTTTCCTGCACTGCTCAATTTTTCAAACAGCACTCCAATAAAGCCATTTACTTAAGCTCCAACAGGATGTTGTCGCAATACAAAGATATCCAGTTACCATCTGAATTAACGCTCTTTGAACCAAGACAAAATCTATCGAATGGTCCAGGATTAAAATCTACATCCTGTTCTGTGAAAAATTCATTTCCAGTATCTCTTTCAGTAACTCGAAAATCCGCAGTTCTCATTTGAGCGTTATAGTCAATGGACAAACTGTACCAAACTCCATATTGAAGCGTTCCAGTGGTAATTGAAGCACCTGAACCATCATGGAAATGAAAACGCTGGTGAGTTCCGTTATAATAAATTGCAACTGATTGGTTCTCCCAATTTGCTCCATCTAAAGCAAGCAATCCAAGACCCATGCCCCATTCTCCATTATCATCAACAGGCAGATAATCAACTCCGATATGAAAAGATTCATTCTCTATTAACTGAAAATCAGGGGTAAATGAGAATCTATATGTGGTTGGATATTCCTTCATTCTCATAGAGTACGATCCACCATAATCCCCACTCCATTGGTAACTTTCACCGGGAAGGGGATCGAAAGCAAGCTGAAATCCAGGATCACTTTGAAAATTCTCAGAATAAACTGATTCAGTACTACCACAACCTTGCACAAGAAATACAATCGCAATCAATACAGTCAGCTGAATTCTCAAACGCATAGTTTCCTTCTTTCTTATTGTAAATTTTTCAAACGAGGGGCTTCTAGAACCTGTTTTCATTGAAGCTACCTCGATTCACTAAATGTACTCGATACCCGCACTGTCCTGACAATTCTAAAGCCAATATTTTGATATCTGAATCCAGAACTATTGCTCATACGATTCAGCGATGTACAATTTAAGGCACTATTAGACCAACTTCCCCCTCGGCGCACTCTATTCATACCACTTCCCAGGAACGGGCTTCCATCGGTTGGACACACTTCATAGTTGTCATGATAAACATCCTCGCACCATTCCCAGACATTGCCACACATGTCGAACAGACCAAATTGATTCGGCTCTTTCTTTCCTACTCTGTGAGTTGAATTAGCAGAATTCTCTGAATGCCAGCAACTACGGTCTTTCAGATCCTCTGAATCACTACTACCCCAATGGAAAATTGTTGCAGTTCCAGCCCGACATGCATACTCCCATTCTGCCTCACTGGGAAGACGGTATGTATGATCCGTATCTAAATCATTTAATTTCTGCAGGTATGAATGACAATCCTTCCATGAAACTCTTTCTACGGGTTTTGAATCATCTTCAAAAAATGATGGGTTCTTCCTCATCAAATATGCCCACATCAGTTGCGTAACAGGCGTAGAAAGAAGTTCAAATACCGTAATGTCAACTGAATGCAACAAGCAATTACGCATTTCCCGGGAATTGCTGCCCATCATAAATTGACCTGATGGAATCTTTATGAAATTCATTGATGAAAGGAATTGACTGTTTCTCTTCTGCTCTTCCATTCGAAGAATCTGATCTGCTCTTTCCTGCTCCAGCATGTAATGTTCATACTTCTGTCGTTCTTTCTCTTCATCAAGTTCAAGAAGCTTCTCAGCAATTTGAGCTCCGCACCTGGGGCAAAATTCATTAAACCATCGAACTTTCAATGAACAAACAGGGCACTCCTGCATAAGGTAAGTGCCGCACTTGCCACAGAACTCCATTCCCTTCACAACAGGTGCTTCACACTCTGGGCAGAAACTATCACTTGCAACTTGGTCATTAGATGCTGAAGAAGCTGAAATGGGAACTGATATTGGCTGTGTTTTTACAGCTTCAACTCGGCCAGACCAGTAACTGTTCTGTATACTGGGCAGATCTTCATGTTCTATTATTTGCTGCTTAAACTCTTCACAACTCTGGAAACGAGATCCGGGATCAATTTCAGTGGCCTTGTGTATGATCTCCACCAACCACTCTGGAATGTGTGGATAGTATTCTTTTGGATCAAAATTCACGGTTCTGTTAACAATTAATTTCATTACCTCAAATTCGGATGAAACACCATCTGTTTCAAACGGCAATCGGCCTGCAAGCATCTCATAAAGGGTCATTCCAAGAGAATAGATATCACTTCGGTGATCTACATCCTTTGCGCCTCTGATCTGTTCAGGAGATTCATAGCGGAGCGTACCCATCTGAGCACCGGTTCGGGTCATTCCCTGATCTCCAGCAATCTTTGCAATTCCAAGATCTGTTACTTTTACCTGGCCCTCTTTTGAAATAAGAATACTGGCAGGTTTAATATCCCTATGAACAATACCCTTTGAGTGAGCGTAACCAATGCCATCAAGTATTTGTATGAAGAGAGGTAAGGTCTTTTCCCAGGGAATGGGACCAGAATCCTGCCCTATCATCTTATCAAGAGGTCTGCCATCTACGTATTCCATCACAAGAACAAGTCTGCCATTTTCCTCAAAAAACTCTCTTTGTTCTACAATGTTGGAATGCCTGAGTTGATGAAGAATTCGGGCCTCATTCACAAAACGCTCTTTGATTAGAACATTATCGCTGAAGCGCTCCAGAAGAACCTTAAGAGCTGCCCTGGTCTGCAAGTGAACATGAGTAGCCAGATAGACACTGCCCATACCGCCACGACCGATTAAGCCTTCAATTGTGTATTCCCGGATTTTCTCTTTCAACAATCCCCCATTAAAAACAATTCCAATACGAATTTCATCTGATCTGAAAATACTGGACAAGGAACAGCAGACCCCAGCCTCAAAATGATACCTACTTCAGTTTCTGTCAAGAACACAATTATCGCATCTTTTACCATTAATGAGTTTCTTCTATTTCTATGTCGTTTTATTGGGATGCAATACCGTAAGTAGGCAGTTGTGATTGATGAAATAAAGCAGAATAATATACGTTTGGAGAATTACTACAAACTGATTCAATAGCAGAA
>QNAG01000231.1 GCA_003641415.1 Candidatus Zixiibacteriota bacterium
AGAGGGTGATGCGGGAAAGCATTGAGGCAGCGGCTCAGTATGTCAAAGCTAAGCACTCGGCCCTCGATATCAGTTCTGAGTGGCGGAAAAAGTTTGACGTAGCAGTATTGGCCACTTTTATGGGAGTTCCCAAGGAGGGGCCATCTGCAGGAATTACCATTGTAACAGGAATTGTTTCCGCCCTTAAGGGCTTGCCTGTCCGCAATGATCTGGCGATGACAGGAGAAATTACCATTATGGGTAAAGTCCTACCGGTTGGTGGTATCCAACAAAAAGTGCGTGCTGCTTATGATGCGGGCGTCCAGGAAGTCCTTTTGCCGGCTGACAATCTCAAGGAAGCTCAGGGACTGCCGTCATACATCCTCGACGCAATCAAGCTGACTCCGGTAAGTACAATTGACGAGGTGATTCGACTGTCTTTAATAACCGACTACGCTGGGGATGCATAAGATGGCTCAAACCAATCAACTCTCGGACATAATATTGATGCTTGATGGTTATATGTTCAGAGAGGTGCTGTGCCCTAACAGGTGGCATTTGGTTGGTAATGGGGCGGAGGGATTTAGGGATTCAGGAGAGGAAAAGCTGGGAGATGTAAATTTCAGAATTGGCGGCTATTTTGGTGGAAGTGTTGAGGATTAGTAATGATCACGGCGTCGGACAAGCTTAATCGCGAGCTAAAAGAACGACTTGAACGGTTAGCGGTATGTGACCGAGATTACTGGTCGTTTAAGGGGAATTCGCGTCGCGAACATGGCCATGGATTTTTTCAATATCCTGCCATGATGGTTCCACAGATGGCCAGGGCCATCCTTGCCGAAGTATGCGCTGTGCATCCTGAAACCAAATGGGTTTTTGATCCTTTTGCCGGTTCCGGTACAATCCTGACAGAAAGCATGTTGATGGGGCTGAGTTTCGCAGGCTGCGATATTAACCCTCTGGCCATACTGCTTTGTCGCACTAAAGCTGGTCCATTTTTCCACAAGGCTCTGGCGGATAAAGTGCATTCTTTGCTCGATCGAATCAAGACAGACATGGATTCACAGATCGAGATAGATTTCGCCGGTCGAGACAAGTGGTTCCGCAATGATGTCCAAATCGCCCTCTCCAAAATTCGACGTGCAATCAAGTATGAGACAACCATTTGGGCTCGACGCTTTTTTTGGATTGCCCTTGCTGAGACAGTTCGCGTAACTAGTAATTCTAGGACATCAACTTTTAAGCTGCACACCCGACCGTCTTTCGAGATAGCGACACGATCCCTTGATCCCATTGAACAGTTTCAGCGGGTTGTTGAACGTAATCTCGAGCACCTGAAAACACAATCTGAATATTTGAATTCAAACGGATATCTGAACCGAGGTCATTATACTAAGAATATTGAACTTTCTCTTGGAGATACCCGGAAATTGGAATCCAGTGATGGGAAGCGTTTTGACATTGTAATTACTTCCCCCCCCTACGGTGACAATGTTACAACCGTTCCATATGGACAATACTCATATCTTCCGCTTCAGTGGATAGATCCTTCTGATATTGACAGCAACGATATTACAGAATATCTGAGATCTACTCACGAGATAGACTATCGAAGCTTAGGGGGAAGTCAGCGTATCAGTGAAGATGATACATCCTTTCTGTCCGAACGTTCTCAATCTTTTTGTAGATTGCTCAAACAACTTTCAGCTGAGCCTCCAGATCGCCTGAAAAAGGTTACGGCATTCTTCCGAGACCTAAATCGATGTATAGTACCAATTCTAGAGAAATTGCGGGCTGGCGGTCTTATGTTTTGGACTTTAGGAAATAGGCGCGTTGCAGGCAAATCGATACCTCTCGATGCGATACTGACTGAAATGCTTGAGCATGAAGGCGCTGTTTTGCTGACACGACTCAAACGCCGCATCCCATCCAAAAG
Source organism: Candidatus Zixiibacteriota bacterium (assembly GCA_003641415.1). Lineage (GTDB taxonomy): Bacteria > Zixibacteria > MSB-5A5 > GN15 > FEB-12 > B120-G9. The sequence continues at coordinate 1,916 of QNAG01000231.1, forward strand.
GATGGCTATCAGAAACAACATTGCCGAAACGATGCGGGCAGAGACAATACTCGTAATGCGAAAGGCGATGTGACATGGGAAACGTTAACAAGCCACATTTTGATGTTCATCCATCCGTGGTTTACCAACTTGGGGAAAGTCTTATAAGCGATGCTGTACAAGCACTCATTGAGCTCGTCAAAAATTGCTACGACGCAGATGCAACCTATGCCAAGATCACTATTAACACTGGGGATAATCAAAAAGTTCCTGGTGCCATATATCGAGCTCATAACGGCCAGATTGTCGTTGAAGACGATGGTTTTGGCATGGACGAAGAGACAATTAAAAGCGGCTGGTTGCTCATTTCAAATCGCAGCAAACTCGCGCTAAAACAATCAAAAGAGACAACACCGGGAGGCAGGACGCCTCTTGGGGATAAGGGGTTGGGCCGTTTAGGCGTTCAGCGTCTGGGTGAGAACCTTGATGTATTCACAAAAACGAAAGATGGGCCAACCTATCACCTTGCATTTTCCTGGCTAGACTTCGCAACAGCGCCATCACTAAAGGACGTCGATATTCACTTTGAAAGAACATCTCACTTGAATAAGCCTGGAACCAAGGTTGTCATCTCCAATCTTCATGAAATAGAGACATGGCGCGGTCAGCAATCGTTGAAAAAATTGGAACAAGAATTATCTCGAATGATTTCTCCATATAAGCAGATACGTGACTTTATGGTTTATGTCGAAGTTGATGGAAAATCACTTGAGCTTATAGAGATTACCGACAGGGTTAGAGATCTTGCTTCAATACGATATACGCTGAAATTTGACGGCAAAGAATTTACAGTTTTTGGCAGAGCCAGACTCGACTTTTTTCGTCCCGATCGACCATCGGATGCCGAGGAGTTTGCTCTCTTAGCAGAATCCGACGATGGGCAACGGTTTTTCGAGTTCCTAAAATCATATAAATTGGGGCAATCGTATAATCTTGTTCGATCAAGCTCAAAAAAATGGTTCGTAGAATTTGGTTATAAACGCCGTTTTGAAGACTTGGATAAGCTGGAGCCTAATCCAAAGAATCCAAAGGAGTTGGCTAATCCAGGTCCATTTTATGGTGAAATTGATTCTTTCGATCTTGGCGCGACTTCTTATAGGCAGCAGAGTGTGTTCGATACCTTAAATGAGTATAGACGGCATATCAAACAACTCAGTGAGATACGTGTGTATCGCGATGGGTTCGAAATACGCGTTGGTCGCGACTGGCTAAAGCTTGGTGCTCAGTGGACTTCTGCGCGCTCATACTATGGGCTTAAACCTGATAATACTCTTGGATTTATTGCCTTAACCGCTAGGGATAACATGGATCTTGAGGAAACAACAGACCGTGAAGGTTTCAAAGATACCCCATACTATCGTAACTTCTACGCACTCTTACAGGATTTCAGAAAATTTACTGAGAAGGCACAGGAGTTGTTTAGGAGAGCATGGTCTGACTTTAAGAAAAAGCGCAATGAAGAAATAGCACGTCTGGATTCTCGGAAAGATGTTGAAGATATATCACGTACTATCAAGAAGGGCCTCGCCGAAGCTGCGTCGCACCATCGTTCTTTAGAAACGTTTAGAGCCAGGCTTGAAGTAAGTTTTCAGAAATCTAAAACCGTAATGAACAAACTTTCCGTTGCCACACAAGTTACCCCAGCTCTCAAGAGTCAGGTTGAGGAAGCATTTGCATCTTTGGAGCCCCTCATAAAGGATGCTAAGGAGGTTATTCCGCGTATTGAAGGATATCTGCACGAATTGGGAACTTTGAAAGGAATGGGGCAGGTTCTTGAAGACCGTGTCGATAGTCTTCGTCAGCAAGTCGATGACATGTATGAAACTGTTGCGCTTGGTCTGACGGCAGAAGCTTTGTCACATGAGGTTTTCAACATAGCTGACGCATTAGCTAAGCGTGCAAAATCTGCGCAGACACGTCTGCGCAATAAGGGTATTTCGGATCGAACTGTTTTGGCCTTTATTGAATATGTTCACTCAGCGGTAATGACACTCCGAAAGCAGATTTCCTTCCTTTCTCCATCGCTACGATATGTCCGCGAGAAACGGAATGATATCGTATTAGAAGATTTCCTTATGGAACTGGAAGCGTTTTATAGGGATAGGTTGCAAAAAAACAACATTTCTATACGGATCATTACTAAAAACAGATCCCTGATGATTCGTATGAACCGAGGCAAGATGTCTCAAATTATCGACAACTTCGTGCTGAATAGTGAGTACTGGTTGAAAGAGGATTTGAAGCACGAACGAATTAAAGCTGGAGAAATTATTTTCGAAATTGACAGCCCGTTTATTCGTATCTGGGACAATGGCAGAGGCATAGACCCCTCGGTCGAACAGACGTTATTCGAGCCGTTCATTTCTATGAAGGGGCGTGGACAGGGACGAGGGCTAGGCCTGTTTATTGTCAAACAATTGCTTGACTCAGAAGGCTGCCACATAGGAGTGGTGCCAGAACGTAACAAATCAAAACGGCTTTACAAGTTCCAGATGGATTTGCGAGGGGCGATTAATGAATAGTCTATCAACAGCAAGAGAAGCAGTTAATGAACTGTTGAAGACAATGGGAATTAGTCGAGTAATCTGTGTC
>QNAG01000232.1 GCA_003641415.1 Candidatus Zixiibacteriota bacterium
ACATATAGTCTTCTGTTTTGAGTTTTTCAACACCCTGTTAGTACCTTGGCTTTGCAAGATAATTGCTATGATGGTGGAGGACCACCGGTGAACAGGTAATTCACCAACATGGTCAGATCGCTAATATTTGGTTCCCCTGAACCGCCGGAACAACAATACTCAACCAACGGACACCTAACCGGGTCTCCACCACCAAACAAGTATGTTACCAGGCAGGTAAGATCAGCGATTGTAATATCTCCAGAATCATCATTATCGCATACCAGTATAGCATCAACAACAGTAATAGAACCATGACTCGGTATCACAACGGTAGTGTCTAAATACCCTGACAGATAATCATAGATATATACCGAGTCGTATTCCTCGGTATATCCATCAACCATAATCCACTCCAGACAGGAGTCAGCTTCCCACTGAACACACTTATAATAGATAGTGTCAGTTAATGTATCAGTGATAACGCCCAAAGAGTTGCCCCATGGATCAGAGAAGTCAAACGGGGATACAATCGTAAGGTGACATGTCAACCCTGCTGTCGTATCCGGGGAGACGGTTGTATTTATCGGTAATCGCACTACCAGTCCTTCCTGTTGGGGAGGTATCCCTGGAGTGTTGATGCCGTCAAATGGATCAGCGTTGGCAATACAGCGGAACCACAGCAGATGACCGGTCAGGGATGTATCTATCGCCTGAACGTACTCAAACCCGGACAACAGAGTACCGGTAGTGTCAAAACCATCATTATCGAAATTGAACGTAACCAAGTCTGGCCGGTCGACTTCAAGTTGAAATTGGAACCCGGCAATAGTGTCGTAGTAGTTGCTTAGGAAAACGCTGATATAGACATTGTTCTGTCCCAGAGCAATAGACGTGTCAACAACATCGAGTACAACTAAAGGTGGGTCTGCATGGACAACCGATGAGGGGATAAGACCTGTGAAACTTACCAACAGAAAACAGAATAATATAATTCTGGAAAAACAACCCGCAATGCTATTCACGATGCGCTCCTTAATAGGTATGAAGTGCACATTCATTAACGTTATAGCAATCAGGTAATAGGCTCAGTTCCATCAAGCAATAATCAGATTTCGTTCTGTAGGTTACTGTTGAAATTAAAGACGGGTTTAACTCTTCTGTAACCGACAGACTGTCAATGCTTTAATATAATACCAGTCGGATTTCTGTCAAGACATTATTTTTTGTGTCACTTTATTTATGCGAATTGCCTTCTTGTGCGGAGACACCTGTCGGGGTTGGGGTGTCGCTTATTTGTGCAACACAGGACCGAACCCTGCGCGGGGAAAACATCGCTTGGTCGGGTTGCCAGCCAACCTGACGCTTGTCGGGAACACCCGGCTTTTTTACCTATGGGAATCCGGTTGGGAGCACAGGGATTCTGGTGACTTATTGCCTCCTTGTGCAAAGTTGGGTTTGGCATTATTATTAGGCCAGAACGACAAACGGTTGATATTGTAGCTTGACGGTCTGTTTCAATATCAAGCCGACAGGCGGCTTGATATACTGGAGTAAACAGAAACCGTTCCTAGTTCGTTAACTTGATGCTATGTCACTTGTCATTGCCCTTAAGGCAAATGCTGAAAATATGCGGAGATGCACAATGAGTCTGAAACGGGTTATTTTTGTTATATGTCTAACAATGATGATTTCGGCGGCAACGGCATGGCCGGGTCAACTCTCACCGAAGCTTGAGCAGCAGATCGCAACAAAAGGGGATGTAGAACTTGTACCAGTATGGATAGCTTTACCACGAGCTGAAGTAACTACGAACTTGAAAAACGATGTGAAGAATCTCGCAAGCACGTATAAGGAACGTTACCGGATAGCTATGAATCGGCTAAAACAGGAGCACACTTCCAGGCAAAGCAACCTGTTATCCAATCTACAGCAACTCGTATCAGAGGGACACGCCGCCAATGTAAAACCACACTGGATCGCCAATATCGTAGAAACCGAGGTGGCAGTGGGGGAACTGGCTGACCTTGCGGCACGGTCCGATGTTGTGATGATATATTCTGTCCCTGATGTTAGTTTAATCCAGCCTGAAAAAGCTGACAAGACGCCTCCAATAGCAGCAGGAGTTGAGACCAATCTTTCATTTATCAATGCCGATGTTGCCTGGGCAGCAGGTTTCACGGGCGCTGGAAGAGTTATATGTTCATTTGATACCGGTGTTGATGGTAACCATCCAGCCTTGTTTAACAACTGGAAAGGCCACGATGGCGACTCTGCGGCGGCATGGTTTGACCCCCGTGATAAGGAATCATTCCCTCACACACTTACGGGTCCATCTTCCAGTCATGGCACGCACGTTATGGGTATTCTTGTTGGGCACGATGATGTTTCCGGTGATACAATCGGTGTAGCTCCGGACGCCAAATGGATTTCTGCCGCAGTTATTGATGTCAACGGAGCTTCAATCATTGATGCCTTTGAGTGGGCGGCTAACCCTGATGGCGACCCGAACTCAATTGACGACCTGCCGGATGTTGTCAATCATAGCTGGGGGGTTGATGATATCGATTGCCAGAGCGTGTTTTTCGATATGATAGATAATCTTGAGGCGCTTGGTATCGTCAATATCTTTGCAGCCGGCAACGAGGGAGGAGCAGCGGCTACGATACGTAACCCGGCCAACCGCGCTCTTGATTCACTCGATTGTTTTGCGGTGGGGAATGTTAAGAGTACCCTTCCACTGACTGTCTCTACAAATTCCTCGCGGGGACCATCAGACTGTGATAACGTATCTATCAAACCAAATGTGGTAGCCCCCGGGTATGCAATACGTTCATCGATCCCGAATAATAGCTACACCTGGTTATCGGGCACATCGATGTCCGCCCCTCATGTGTCGGGACTGGTAGCGCTGTTGCGGCAGAAAAACCCCAACGCTACGGTCGATGAAATCAAAAATGCCATCCTGACCACTGCCGCTGATCACGGACACAGTCTTCCCGATAATGATTATGGCTGGGGACTGATTGATTGCATGGCGGCATTGACTGCTCTTTCGGCCACCAACTCCGACCCGAATGTTCGCGTTTACGCCTTTGACCACGATCCCATTTCACCCGGAGATACAGTGCAGGGAACAGTAGCGCTTCAGAATATAGGAGCTTTCGTGTCCAATGTTTCGGCAGCAATATGGGGCTCTCACCCGTCGCTAACCGAAATCAACGGCAGCGCTTATTTTGGGAATATGAACGAGGGGGATACTATCCGCTCGACTGACACAATCCGCGTTGTAGTCTCCGACACAGTTACCCCCGGCAGCATACTGTCTATCGATTTCCAGATTGGTGGGGATGGTTATTTCACAACGGCCAAACTCTATTTTCTGGTTGAGCCGAAACTGGAGCGGATGATTGCCACGCATGATATCAACCGAATAACTTTCAGTGTAACTAATTTTGGAACATACGGACTCGGGACGAATTCCTTCTTCCCTGCCGGTGGGATGGGATTTCAGTTTGATGGTGGTGTAAATGATCTCTGGGAGAGTGGACTGATTATTGGCACTGCACCGTCTAATATCTCTGATGGCGTGCGTAATGCTGGCGGAGAACCGGACGGCGATTTTCAGGTACTTCCCGGAGGAAACATCCAACTATTGGCGCCGGGTAACGATGCGTCCCAGGAAACTTTTTCAATCTTTGATGATTCTCGTGCGGAAGCGCCTCTGGGAATAAAAGTGGTCCAGCAATCCTTCGCATTTGATGAAGCCCCTTACAATGATTTCATCATTATGCGCTATATTATCAGCAACGAGAATCCCTATCCGCTTAACGGTATTAGATTAGGGATGTACTTTGATTGGGATGTTTCTTCATTCTCACAGAATGCTGGCGGATGGGACAGCTATGACAGTATTTTGTGGACGGCTTACAATTTTGAATCTTCGATATTCAATTATCGCGGAGTTAAAGTAATCGATGGCCAGGCAAGTTCCGGTTTTACGGCCAACGGGAATTTTGTGACCTACAACGCTCCCTATGATGGCTTCACTGAAACGGAAAAATATAATGCGCTGTCGGATGGATTCTCAACGGCAACAACGTACGCTACTTCATTAACAGATTTGCTTCAGTTGATTGCTGTAGGTCCGATGTTGCTTACACCGGGAGCAGTAGATACGATAGCCTTCGCTGTGGTGGCCGGATTCAATCTGGACTCTCTTGTTATGGCAGCGGATAATGCAACCCTGTGTTATGATTCGCTTGTCAGTGATTGCTGCACGGGACAACGCGGGGATATTGATGGTGATGGCGAGATGTCAGTAGCCGACCTGACATATCTGGTAGCCGCATTATGGCAGGGTGGTTCGCCGCCGTCGTGCTGGGAAGAAGCCAATGTTGATGGCACTGCTGACCAGCGGGTGAATATCGCCGATGTGACCTACTTTGTAACTGCATTATGGCACGGCGGATCGGAACCGGTCAGGTGCGGTGAATTTGTACCGTGATAATAAACCTTGTTGAATAAATGCAGAAATAGCAAAATAG
>QNAG01000233.1 GCA_003641415.1 Candidatus Zixiibacteriota bacterium
AGGTTGTACATATTGCGACCTATGACATCTTCGGCATTTATATTGTTGATCCGTTCCGCTGCCATATTGATCCGCAGAACATTGGCCTGTCCATCGCAAACCCAGAGCCCTTCAGAACAACAATCAATAATAACTTCTAGTTCATTTGACAATTCACGTAAGGCATGCATTTCCCGTGAGATAACCTCAAGTTCAGTATTCTCAGAAAATACGCAGATAGCCCCGAATATCCTGGTCCCCGCCAAGATGGGACTTATGGTCACACGGAATTTATGGTTATCCTTCTGTTCTGTAATGTCTGATTGTGTGTGCTTTCCTTTGAGAGTCTCAGTAATACGTTTCCACAACAGGGGAAATTTATCCAACAGTGAATTGCCAGGATGAATATCAAGATTCAGCCTGCTAACACGATCTGCTAAAAGAATGTTACCTTCATTGTCAACCGAAAACACACCGTCGCCGGAGGCATCAATTTGAGTCTGAAAAAATGCTTCTTTATGCTCTCTGTGTTTATTGGTCTGTGAAGTTTCTTGCATTATTTTTTTGCTGTCATCCATAAACTTCTATCCCCTTGTCGCAATATTGCATCCCCATCTTGCATTGCTGCATCAGTAGTGTCATGGCGAGAATAAAAAAACAAGTATATTAGTATACATGCTTCAATAAACATCCCAAATCTGACTTTTCTAACTATGTTTTAACTCGGATTTTAAAAACATCAGTTGAGGCTTAATGCCTAGGCAGTCGTACTGAAACAGAGAGAAGGAGTCAAGAACCTCCCTGTTTGCACAACAACTGGCACATTTCGTGCTTTCTCTTCAGTAAAAATCATTGAACAAAAGACCTCTGAATCAAGGCGAGTAGTTTCGGACATTCAAAAATTACACGTTATTTCTTAGTTTTATCATCATAAAGCTATCAAAAGAGAGTCGCCTATTTATATGAAATGCGAAAAAGTTAATTTCTACAAAAAAATTCGTTCAAAAAACTATGTGCCCGCTATCACTCAGTCAATAGAATAATCAACATAAAGTCCGCTACACTAGATAGCTACATCAGAAGAGGAGCCTACCAAATGGGAACCACCGGCAGCATTGCAGCCAATCAAGAAGTCCAGAAGAAGGATAAAGACCTATCGATATCTTTTCGTGAAAAAACTGACCAGATGCAGAAAAATCTAGACTGGCTAAAAAAAAATATGCACCCCTATTTTTTCATTTCAATGAAAAATGAAAGGGATGCTTTTTTAGATCTTGCATATGGTTTGTCTGGAATGAAAAATAATCCTCGCTTGATTCTTGCCGATCGCGATAAAACTCTTATCCTTGCTGGGCTGAACAAACCTGGGGCGATCTATCAAACATTGCTCAGTACCAAAGAAAAGAATATCTCTTTTGCGGAGATTTGCGATTCGACAAAGATGGTTCCGGGGACCGGACAGTTTCTACAGCTTTATAAATATGAGTTTGACAGGAAAAAGCATGCCGATATCGCCGATGCTGACACTCCTGAGATTCCACAGGAAGTCTGGACACAAGTGGCAGAAGCTCTGAATCAGTACTATCCAGACTTCGATCACCAGATGTTCAACAAGCTGTTGCAGATACTATGGCTAAACAATAAATCCTATGTTGTTGATTCCGATCCACTACGTATTGCCAAACTCCTTTGGCTCTACCAGAAAACCATAATTAATGACGGTATTTTTCTGGATTTAATGATCCCAGAGGCCTCTGAGGGCCTGCACAAAAATGAATCCCGGATACTCTTCGGGGTTGGCAATCCCCCGGAAGATAATTTTCTCGTACAGGTCATGGAGGTGTTTAAACGACTTCAGATCTCAGTGGAGCGTACCTGCGGACTTACTATCAGCAATGGAATTCATCCCTACTTTTTAACGACCTTCTATGTAATAGGCCCGAACGGAAAACAACTCGATAAAAAATCGCCTATTTACTCTTTGTTGCAGGAAGAGCTTTACAATACCCAGATCCTGCGCCCCAGTTCACAGACCTACAGCAGTATGGTTATAACTGGGCTGGCCAGTGGAGCGGATGCTTCACTAATGTCTGCCATGATCGGATTCTGCCACACCAACATGGCACATAACCACCCAGACGTCTATGATCTCGAAGGAGTGGTTCGAGCTTTCCATAACCACCCCGATATCTCTCTACAACTGGTAAAACTATTTCGGACTAAGTTCGATCCAGATCAACAGCAACGTGAGGAAACGTACGCCCACGATCTCGAAGAAACCGAGCAGTTGATCGCGCAGTACAATACCGGTCGACACTTTCTCGATAACTTCCGCCGCCGTATTTTTACCAGTACCCTGCTCTTTATCCGTAATACGCTGAAAACCAATTTCTTTGTTCCCCAAAAACATGCCCTTGCATTCCGACTCGACCCTGTTTACCTTGAACAACTCGATAGCGATTTGATTTCCGACCTGCCACCAGAGCGCCCATTTCGGGTCACCTATTTCTACAGTCGTTGCGGATCCGGCTATCACATTGGGTTTTCCGATATTGCACGAGGCGGATGGCGCACCCTGATTACCCAGGGGCGAGATGACTATGTCACTGCAGCCAACTCGGTGTTCAAAGAGAATTATGTCTTGGCTCACACCCAACACCTAAAAAACAAAGATATCTACGAGGGTGGTTCGAAAATGGTCGCAGTACTCGATGCGGGCGGCACTCTGGACAAGGAAATGCTGCTTCCACGTCTCTACAAATTGCAGTATGGTTTTATCAATGCCTTTCTCGATATCTTTGTGACCGAAAACGGTCACGCCAAGGATCCACGAGTGGTAGACTATTACGGTGAGGACGAACCGATTGAACTCGGTCCGGATGAGAATATGCACGACGACATGATTGAGCTGATTGCCAGTCAGGCTGAGCGACGCGGCTATCTGCTCGGAACCGGGATCATGTCGAGCAAAAAAGTCGGAATCAATCACAAGGAGTTTGGTGTCACTTCGACCGGTGTGCTTCGATTTGCCGAAGTAGCGATGAAAGAACACGGCATCAACATGCACCAAGACTCCTTTACTGTGAAGCTGACGGGTGGTCCCAACGGCGATGTCGCTGGTAATGCCATGCAGATAATGCTGGAGCAATGCCCACAGGTGGGAATCTGCCTGATTGTTGACGGCACCGGGGCTCTTTACGATCCACAAGGAGCTGATCATCAGGCTTTGTCAGAAATTGTCCTTAAAGAGGATCTGGAAGCGTTTGACCCGAAGGCGTTGCACCCCGGCGGTTATATGCTTTATCGCAACCAGACCCGTCAGGATGGATTGCGCAAGCTGTTCAAGAAGGTTATTCGTACCGAGTCCGGTCTCGATGAGCATTGGGTAACCAACGATGAGTTCTACCGCGACTATAATCGATTGATTTTCACGGTCAAAACTGATCTGTTTATCCCTGCTGGTGGTCGCCCGGAAACCCTCGACAGCAATAACTTTAGCCGCTTCTTTGATGAAAAAGGAAACCCGCAGGCAAAGGTTATTGTCGAAGGAGCCAATTCGTTTATTACCCCTGATGCACGGGTTGAGTTGCAACAGCGTGGTGTTGTCATTCTGCGTGATGCTTCAGCCAATAAGTGTGGAGTGATTTCATCATCCTATGAAATTATTGCCAATTTGATGCTAACCGAAAAAGAATTTCTGGACAACAAGCCCCGCTATGTCGCCGATGTCGTTGATATCCTTAATCGTCGCGCCAAAGACGAAGCAGAGCTTATTTTTCGTCTGGTACAGAATAGTTTCTCTCCGCTATTGTATACTGAAGCATCGGCATCGATCAGTTCGAAAATCAATGGTCACTATTCACGCTTGTTCAGTTATTTCCAGAAGAATCCGCAGTTGTGTGACAAACCGCTCTATCGAAAGGCAATTGTAGCACATTTACCACGCATTATCAGCGAAGTTGAACATTTTCGAAACCGGATTGATAGTCTTCCAGAAAAGATAAAATATGCCATTCTCGCCAGTGAAATTGCATCTTCGATAGTTTATAAAAGCAATGAAGAGGACAGTTATATTGCGATGATCGAAGGACACTTGGGGCAAATGAAATCGATTGTATAGAAGGATTCTCCGTAAACTTTTTATTCAAAACATGGAGTGAAATATGAAAATTCAGACGACAGATCCAGTTACTCATCCTGAACTTATTTCTTACCGATGCTGCACCGTTAATCTGAAAGATGGGTCATCAAAAATGGAAGATGTCCCCTGCAGGAATCTGGAAGACGTCCTGGGAGGATTTGGTCGCTCTTTTCAGGATTTAGCTAAGCGTGAGATTAAGAATGCTTACTGTGATGAAAATCCGCTCATTGTCAATACTGGCCTGCTTACTGGCAGCAATGTAATGACAGCAATGCGCACTTATTTCTCTGGATACAGCCCGATAAAAGGTTCAAAAGCAGGGCTACCATCTGCAATGTGGTCGGCCGGCAGTGGTAAGTTTGGAGTCAAGTTCAAGTGGACCGGACTGGACGAACTTGTTTTTG
>QNAG01000234.1 GCA_003641415.1 Candidatus Zixiibacteriota bacterium
ACAAGGCCCGCCGCTACGCGAAGAGTGGTAAATAAGCATAGGCTATCGTCATCCCTCGACTCCGCTCAGTATGAAAGTTCCGTAGGGTGGAACCCTCTTAGTGGTTCCGCCAGCGCCACCGGTGCAGTATTTTGTTACCCCAGCGTATGGGGCTTGTTGAAAAAGTATCCTGAGTACATGTTTGTTGAGAGTGCGGTTTTTAAGAACGGGCGACGTAAAGCCGCCCGCTGCGCGGTTTTCAATCCCCTCCTGCACAGGGGCGGGGCTTGTGTCCGCCCTCATGGCAACGCTGACTGGGCTTTTTCAATAAGTCCTATATATAGGAGCTTGGTGACTATTATTCACCGCTTGTACTTGCATTCAGGTAAATCTGGATGTATAATGAGTGTGTATTCAAAAGATAAAGCCGACGAAGGCAAACTAACAAGGAGGGATTATGCGTGTTAAAACTCTGCTGAAAAAGAATCAGAGAGATATTATTACAGCAACTCCCACAACCACAATTGATGAGGCCATGGAGATACTCATCAGTAATAATATCGGATGCCTGCCAGTGGTGGATGATACTGGCAAACTAACCGGCATGATCAGTGATAATGACATCTTTAAGAAAGTGTATGAGACCAAAGGTAATTACCACGATCTCAAGGTTGAAGACCTCATGGCTACCGATCTCGTAGTTGGAGTGCTGGAAGATGACCTGACGTACATTGCCAGCATGATGGACAAGAACTGGATTCGACATGTGCCGATTATTGAAGGTGAAGAGATGGTCGGGTTGGTCTCCCAACGTGACATTGTCAGAACAAAAGCCAGCAGGCATGAAAGAGAAAACCGTTACTTGAAGATGTACATGGAAGGGTTGCACCACCGCGACCAGTCAGGTGACGTGTAGCTGGTTGGTAGATCGGGTCCAGTTTCGATATTTAGATAAATAACGATCCCAGTTTCGCGTAGCGGCGGGCCTTGTGTCCGCCGTTCCAATGCTGGGAGACAAGCCCCCAGCCTACGCGCGGGATAATAGCACAATCAAGCCTTCTTGGATTCCCGGAACCACTAAGGGGTTCTGCCCTACTTTCATACTAACTTCGCGTAGCGGCGGGCCTTGTGTCCGCCGTTAGATTGCTGGGAGACAAGCCCCCAGCCTACGCGTGATAGGAATGGTTGCGGCACATTCGCTGGGAGACAAGCCCCCAGCCTACGCGCGGGATAATAGCACAATCAAGCCTTTTTGGATTCCCGGAACCACCAAGGGGTTCCGGGCTACAATGACTATTTTGGGAGGAACTGTTGCACTTCAAATGTGAATCCATCTTCCTGCCTTCGCAGGAATGACAATGCAGCCGGGTTAGGCAATCGTCATATCCCGATTCCGCGCTACTTCCGAGACACTTTCTTAATCGTCTGACTGTTTAGGAAAACTTACACTTACCGGTAAAGGTTTCGGGGAAATTTTGTCAGGATTAGGCTGCTGTGGTTGGCGGATAAGCTCGTGGCCCAGTATAGCAATGACGCAACTGTTTAGGGCGTGGCCTAATTCACCCGGGATAAAGTTCTGCGCCCATATTGCGTGACTGGCTTTAGGGGCATCATCGAAATATCCTGTATAAGATTCTTCAACGTTTTTTTGTAACTGCCATTCGTTATCTTTCCAATTAACGTGAACAGAGATTATATAGACGTTTCTGCTGGTCGGTGCCAGAGACTCCAGAATAGACAAAAGATACCTGTTTTCTTTAGTTTGAAGAGGAAGGTTCAGTCGAACCCTGAGGCCGGATTCAAGTTGCTCTTCCCCGGATTTAGCGGGAAACTCTCGAATGTGATCTTCCCATGATTCGGTTTCAGAATTACCCGGAAATGGCAACTGTTCCAGCCATTGAAGGAACTCTTTGCGTATCTGTGCCAGGTCCATAAGTTGCTCGCTCTTCAGGAGTTCATTCAAAACGGCCTTTTGGAGTTCTTTCTTTACAACCATATGTGCTCCCGGTCCGGGCGGCTTTTGCCCTGTTTCGAATTATCGGTATAATAACCGAGGAGTTGATATTTTTAGATGAAGGAAACCATCACAGAGAAATTGTGTACTGAAACTGGACAGGCGATAACATTTTAGCGTATTCATAGAGGGACGGTGGTAATGCAAATTTGTCTTCAAGCTTGCCATTTTCTCTCAAAAGGCGGACATAAAGACGGGTCCACCCTACTATAGCTCTGGCGAAACCACTATAGCTCGCATAGCGGCGGGCCTTGTGTCCGCCGTTCCTATGCTGGGAGACAAGCCCGCACCCTACGCGAGAAAAGCCCGCCGCTCATATCACACAATCAAGCGATGCCTGTGAGGGTCACTTCGTAAATCTGAAAACCCTTGACATGATTAGGTGAGACAATAGATTAACAAAATGTCGCATGATAAACATCAAGCATTTTTTGATCAACGGGCGGAGGAATGGGATCTAATGTTCACCTCGGTCGATCTGGAATTCCTCTCCTATATTGTGGACAAACTTCCAATTGCTAAAGGGATGAATATTCTCGATCTGGGTTGTGGCACCGGTGTTCTTTTTGATTTGTTAAGACGGAGAGTAACAGATACCGGTTCCATTACCGGCGTGGATTTCTCATTGGAAATGGCCCGGAAAGCGCACCGGAATTTCCCCTTTACTAATGTAAATGTGATTGATGCTGATGCGCTAATGTTGCCGTTTGCCGATTCCACTTTTGATATGGCAGTAGCATTTGCCGCTTTTCCGCATTTCTCCGACCAGCGAAAGACTCTTGATGAAACACACCGCGTTCTGAAGGATAAAGCGAAATTTTTCATCATACATCTGGGATCCTCTAAAGAAATTTCGGAAATACACCAAAGAATTGGCAGTGTAGTAGAGAATGATGGAATACCACCTGCCGAAAAGCTGCGCGAGATGTTTAACAGTAGTAAGTTTATCAACGTTACCATAGAGGATCATCCCGGTTTGTACCTCGCCTCCGCCACTAACCTTAAATAGTCACAGGTATCGGGGTCATGATATCCTTTTCTCGAACCCGTTTTATTGCCCATACCGCTCTTTATCTTGCTCTGGCAGTGCTGCTTCCGATAGGCTTTCATTCCTTTGGGATGGGCGGGCGGATATTTCTTCCCATGCATATTCCGGTTCTTCTGGCGGGATTCCTTGCTGGTCCCTGGAGTGGTCTTGTAGTGGGTCTTTTGGCTCCCGGGTTATCATACCTGTTGACTGGGATGCCGCCTACTTATGCAGTTCCCCTGATGTCGTTGGAATTGCCAATTTACGGTTTTGTTGCCGGCATCACTTATCAGAGGCTTCACTTAAATATCTACATTGCGCTTATCGTGGCTATGTTGCTGGGTCGACTGATGTTTGCTTTTGGTTTGCTGCTGCTGGGTCAGTTTATGGAGTTACCTTACAATGCGGTTCAATTTATCGCCGCTGGTGGTGCTATCTGGACCGGTTTGCCGGGGATTATAGTGCAGTTGGCGTTGATCCCGATAATTGTCGCCGCTGTGAAACGCAGCTATAGATCTGTCGGGAAGAGTTGATATAGCCAAAAGTTGAACACCTTGCGCTGAGCGGTTGCCTGTTGAAAAGTAGTCAGGTTGCGGGTAATCTGACTTACAAGGCTTATCAATCTCGTGTAGGTTGGGGGTTTGTCTCCCACCGAATGTGCCGCAACCATTCCTATCACGCGTAGGGTGCGGCCTTGCGTCGCACCAGAACGGGAGATCGGCGGACACAAGGCCCGCCGCTACGCGAGCTATAGTAGTTCCACCAGTTCAGTAGGGTGAAACCCCTTGGTAGTTCCACCAGCGCCACCGGCGCTGTATTTTGTCACCCCAGCGAAAGCTGGGGACCAGTGCACAGGCAACACACAGGCAATGCCTGTGAGCGGAGTCGAGGGGCTACGCTTCAAACCCTACCTGCAAAGCTGTAATGTGACTCAAGAGAACGTCATAATTCAAATCGATAAATTGCTTTTCAGGTGAAACCCTCTTATATTTCATGTTGTTTTGGAGAATAACAAAAACGGCGTTAAGACAGTATTGTTATAGAGGTTGGTTTTACGACTAAAAAGTAATAATGGGATTTTTCAACAGTATATTTAACAGGCCACCCAAACCGGGTAAGCCTCGACCAATAACTGACGAATCTTTCGAGCAGGAAGTCATTGAATCAGATATTCCGGCTGTGGTTGATTTCTGGTCATCTACATGTCCCCCCTGTCAGGTCATGGGAGGGCTGTTGAATGAAATTGGTCCGGACTATGCTGGTCGGGTGAACATCTTCAAATTAAATGTAGTCCAGAACCCGCAGACTGCCATGCATTATCAGGTGCGGAGCATTCCTACCCTTATTCTATTCAGTAACGGAAGAGCCGTAGATAAGATAGTGGGTCTTTTACCTCTAAACCCTTTGAGGGAAAAATTCGATAAGCTTGCACAATAGATGTAACATAACCTACGAGGTTTAATAGTAGGGCTTTGTCAGGTTG
>QNAG01000235.1 GCA_003641415.1 Candidatus Zixiibacteriota bacterium
ACTGATGAGGGGCTGAAATATGCAGCATCATCAACTGCGCAGAACAACGCCTCTGAAGGATTCTCTTATCTGCGGCGTGCCTCAATTCAGGATAGCACCTCAGCATCCCAGAATATGGACCTTATGGCTGCCTATGTTGATGACCGGGCGGCGGGAAAGTTTGATGTTGCGCCAGGGGAAGTCACGAATGATATGAGAAAGGGTGTGCTCAATGACATGAGTCGGCAGCGGACTGGCAGCGGTGCCGATCAAGAAGCCCTTAAAAACGACATGAGGGCCTGGTCCATCAGGCGCTATGATGACTATCTTGATACCTCCAAAACCGGCAACCATGTGAGGAAGGATATTGCTGGATACAGATATAAGGGAGGTGCAGGAGTCGAGGCTCATAGGGCGACGGGAGAAGGTGTCTCAGCCCGGGTAAGAGGAGCGGTTACTGACAATTCGTTTGAGGATCCAAGGCCAGGGAATCTTAAGGGGCCGGATGTTGACGGAGGGATCAATCGCCAGCAAACCAGACGCGGGGTGGTCAACCAAATTTACGAGGACAACGGAGCTTTTGACTTCGGAAGCAACGCGTTTAAACAGGCAGGACGTGATGTCGCGAGTCCTTTTGTTCCACAGTCAGAAGAACCGGATGCTAGAAATCTTCCAGGGATGAATCCGAGCAGAGGAACTGGCCCACAAACACCCGATTCGATGCAGGAAAAAAGAGGACGTTCAGCTATCGATGGAAGACCGGTGATGCCAGCTGATTTTCATATTCCAGAAGAGTCTGCAGCCAGACTGGAAGAAATGCTGAAAAAGTTGGGAGGGAAATAGGTAGGTTAAAAGCCCCGGAGAAAATAGCAGGGATTTTTCTTTCCTATTCATTCATGTGTGTCCAAGGGTCATAGTAACTTAAAGAGGCAGGGTCTAGCGAGTTAGTCTCTTCGTATAAATATCCTTCCAGTTCACGCTGTCTAGATTGAACTGTTTTGTCTACAGGCACCTTTTCCTGGGGTATAGCTGTCAATAGCCCCATCTGTCGTCCGTATTCCGGGCTGATCTGATCCACTGGATCCACGATAAATTCGTTTTCAAAGCTGAAACTTGGCAGCTTGATTTTCTTCAAAAAGTTCAGGATCGACATGATCCCTCCTTGCTCAGGATTTAGTGGTCTTTTTTTGCCCAGTATCGATCTTGCTTACAGCATATCTATGGCTGTCTGGGTCGTCAATTTGTTTATTGAGTGCTGGTTGCTACTTTTCGTACGTTGTGAGCGAATTGAAGTTTTTGATGCAGTTGACAGCCATGACATATATCTTTCTTCAAAACCAGCGTTGAGGTAAAGATCATATTGATTCCAGCAATACCCCTCCCAAAAAAGTGGTGGGTACTTACTTGCCTACGCTACATTTTATATTTTTGACTTTATCTGAAAGGTTATCCTATATATGGGGGAGTGGGGTAGGTGTTTTGTAGAAGTCGGCAGAAGTGGGTCGAATCAGCCTAAATCATTTGGGCTTTATTTTGGGATATTGCATCTTAGTTAGTGTCCAGCTTTATTAAACCACACACATCTTAAATTCCCATTCTCACCACCTTTCCGAAAGGGATATCTTTTGATTGGATACCACCATTACTGATCACCCAGATGACATCAAAATTGGGAGTTTTCTTAGGGAACTCACCATAGCCATCGGTAAAATACACACACACCGACGCTGCCTCCCTGTGACTTTTCTCCATAGCTCTGAAAAATTTAACAAAGGATGTTCCTCCGCCTCCTTTGGGTTTTGCAATCTCATCAATACAGGAAAATTCATAAGGCCCATAGAGTTGAGTATCCGCATAAAAGAGTATTCCCTCCATGAACGGATAAGCATCAAACATTCCTTGAATTTCAGACACAAACTCGGTTAACTCTCCATCAATAATCGAACCACTGGTATCAATAGCGATGGCAACCTGTACTTTTTCACCAACGACATCATCCAGATATAAACCCTGCCAGACAAAGCGGCGGTCAAATCCACTATAGTCAGATGGAGTTGAAACGACATACTGCCAAAGCAGTTCTCGCCAGCCAAGGGTTGGATTAAGAAGCTCATCAATCTCCCGTGACAGACCCAACCCTTGACAACCAAAACCACTCCCAGATTTTCTCGCAATGGCAATAGCCTGAGAAACAGCAGTGCGCCAATAATGACCAAGGTCACGTTGCTTCTGTTCAAAATCAGGATCAGGACTTGATAGAGGTATCAAATCAACCAGGGTCAACTTTGGTGTTTTATTGGGATGTTGCTGTAGCTGTTCGTAAACTTCTTCCACGCTCAGCGAACTCAATTCAGAATCTACAATAGCGCCAGCAGGTAAAGCATATTGGGTTGAGTTCAACACCGTACCGTTAACCACAATATCTGCAGCGATGTTCCACAAGTGGGGATCACGCTCGCGGCGTCGGGAACAATGCTGTAAAGCCGCGTGCAATAATTCATGAACCAACAACCCAGCCAGAGATTTAAAATCCAAACTAGAAATAAATCCAGGGTTTAGCCAAATATTTTTACCATCAGTTGCAGCAGTCGGAACATCTTCATTGATAATAAAATTGGCAAATAGTCCCAGCGTTCCAAAAAAGGGATGATCGCTGCGAATATGCATCATGACAGCCATCAATCGCTGTTGATGGTCTAGAATCATTGGATTAATAACTCAGCAGCAGATCTCTGATCTGGGCTGTAATTTTTATTAATTCAGGATCAGCTGACATTCTTTTGAATGTTGACGCCATTTGCCCATTATCACGCAGCATTGGAAATAGAGAGGTAACAAAAAACTGCAACCATTCCGCATCGGCTTTTTCAGCAACCCACTTTAACGCATGAAAAGCATTGTCGGCAGTTGTTGAGCGAACCGCAAGTCCCAATGTCACCGCATATCGCCGGCTTGGCTCAGCAGGAAATTTTGATTTACTTGTCCCACTCAAAATGCTGTCAAGATCGGGCAACGAAGCATAAATAGCTAAAAA
Organism: Candidatus Zixiibacteriota bacterium; assembly: GCA_003641415.1. Classification (GTDB taxonomy): domain Bacteria; phylum Zixibacteria; class MSB-5A5; order GN15; family FEB-12; genus B120-G9. Next base: position 3,014 of record QNAG01000235.1, read on the forward strand.
AGCGGTAAATTCATCAATAGCAGCACCAATTGCTGGCTCGACGGAAAGTTTGGCCTTATGTAATTGATCCGCCATGGCCCAGGATCGTGGTGACGGCCACGCAGGATGTTTACTGTGAATTTTGTGCAGCAATGATGGGCGAAATGCCAAAAAAGCAAGGATTTCTTCACTGAGATTGTTGCGCAATCCCCAAAATTTAAAGCTATCAAAGTCCGGAGTAATTTCCAGATGGAGAAACCGATTAGCCAGTGCCGATGGCATCTGATAGACAGCCGCTCGATCCTCTTTGCGGTTTCCTGCAGCCCAAATAAACCACCCGTCCGGAACCACATAACTGCCAACTTTCCGGTCCAAAATTAGCTGCTGGGCAACCCCCTGCATAGCCGGTGGTGCCATATTGATCTCATCAAGAAATAAAATCCCTTTTCCATCAGTCGGCAAAAATTCAGGGGGAAACCACTTTGCATATCCATTTTCTGCAACTGGAAGACCCCGAAGATCTGTTGGGGCTAGCTGACTCAACCTTAGATCAATCAATTGAAAACCATGTTCTTCAGCAACGACGGCGACAATTGTAGATTTTCCAATTCCCGGAGGTCCCCAGATCATCAGACTCTGCCTGATATCAGCAGCCACAATCCCATTAAGATGTTTAAGTAACTCTTGCGGCGTTATCTGCATCGCCCCTCCTTTTCATAACCAACTTTTGCCTAACACAATCAGACGATCCATTGCTTTCTCAGCGGGCTTGGGATGAACACCCCAGCGGGCTATCAATTGCAACCATTCAACTTTAATGTCAGAGCGCTTGAGAATTGCCAATTGATCGGTTTTGTTACCATAGCGGCAAGCCCATAGCACAAAACCTTCTGGACATTCTGGATCACTCAAAAAAACTTTGAGCACTCCTGGTTCCAGTCGGCTCAAAAACTTGGGATCCTCTAAAATAAAGAAATCCAATAATGGGTGGGAAAAAAACTCTTGAGGAAATTGTGGGGCCAAAGTAATAAGAACGTCTGTCGGAGTAATTACATTACAAATCACCTGCCGACGTGTTTCTTGGTCACAACTCTTTGACAAAGTTTCCTGAATATCAGGGGTCGTTTGTAAACAGGCGGCAATAGCTCGATCCCACTCATATATTCGTCCAATTTTATCTATTAATTCCTTGTTCTCAATCTCCCCTTTGGCCAATTGCTGCAGAAACTTATCCTCAGGGCTGGCCATCAGTACAGAAGCTCCTTGATTTCCCGAATTACTTCACTATATTCAATGTCGGTCAATTCATCAGAAAGATAAAGTGTCAGCTTTTTATCCTCAACTGTCTCGCTATCGTCAAGTACCGGCACGATTCCGTCAAAATCGATTTTGGCCAAACTACCGTTAAAGTCTTTTCTGTAACTCCAGATGTAGCCGTGACATCCAATCTCTGGTTGCCACCCTTTGGCTTTTAACCCCTTAAA
>QNAG01000236.1 GCA_003641415.1 Candidatus Zixiibacteriota bacterium
GAGATCGTCGACCATCCGCTGCCACAGCATATCGACAATCTCCACGTCACCCGCCACTTCCAGATTGAGAGGACGGGTATCCAAAAGCAATGCTGCCCTACTCTGGGCTGGCCACTCGACTTGACGAACTCGGGTAAGCGGCCGGCTGTAGAGCCCGAGTTTGAAAGGCAGTCGGAAAGCACGCTCGTTCGGGAAACCGAAAGCCAACTGACTCGAGGTTCCATGACCAACAGACTGCTCAAGAAATGTCGCAGCTACCAAAAAAAACGGCCCCCTCCGGCCAAACCGGCTACGGGCTACTGGCTTCACCATCACATCACAATTCTGGATTCCGCGAATATCTACCCCATTCCTCTCAAAGCAACGTGGAACGCCACCGTAATGTGCAATCAAAACACCATCCTGCCACAAGCCAACCGCCTGGCCACCATCGGAGCCATATTTCCAATCCCACAATGCGGGAGAGAGCGGATGACCGAACACTTCTTCAAACAGAGAACTGACTGCGGGCTGATCGGCTTTCTTGATTCGAGTAAGTTGCCATCGCGGGATATTACTGCGCTGCAAATGTAATAAGCAATAGCCAAAACGTCCGCTTCGGTACTTTTCCCGATAGCAGCGGTTCGCATCGATCAACGTATCTATAGTTACTGAGGAGAGTCCGGTTACATCCAGAATCCGATCACGGTGACGATCCAGAGCCCGCAACAGATAATCAAGGGTTGGGGTGGTAGCCTGACTACAGTCAAGCTGCGTCCGACAAGCGAATCCCTGGCGTTCGGCCAATGAGATAAAATATTTTTTCAGATGCAGCGTTTCTGGTCCAGGCTCAGTACGTTTCAGAGCAAACTCATCCAGAATCAGAATTTCACCCGAAGGTGTTAATAATCTCGAGGCACATTCAAAAAGATCAAGCGGTGCAATGTATTGGGCGCTTTCGTGGAACAGTAGCAAGTCCCACTCTCCCGCAGAAATGGCAAAAACTTCCAGTCGCACGCAGTGGACCGGCAGCTCGTCTCCGTAGCGGGAACGAGCCAGTGCTATCTGGGCCGGATCCGGCGAGATCCCGGTAACATCGTAGCCAGCCTGAGCGAGGCGATGAGTCAGGCTGCCAAAACCGCAACCAACCTCAAGAACCTTACCGCGAGCCGGAAGCTGCTTACAGAGTAGCTCAACCGCCCGATTCTGAGCTATTTCTATTGGCTCAGTAGTATGCTCAAAGTGCCCATAATGAAGGTGCTCGACCGAACCGGTGTCCCAATCAAGAACCAGAGCATAGACGTTCAGGGGATAGGGAAGATTTCTCAGCCCCAACAACTGGTTATCGCCTGTAGTGGAGATCATATCGGTGAAGGATCCTGACTTCCCCGAGTGCCCTCAAGCCCGGACGCCGCAGAGGTTTTGAGAGCTGACAGGCTCTGCTGCAAATCGATTTTGACCTGCGGCCAGCATTGGGAGGAAACCAGTAGGATATTTTCGAGATGAGGTCGTTGATAATCGTATTCGGCCAGGAACTCCTCGACCTGCTCCAAAACTTTTTGAGGGGAACATCCAGAAGGAAATGAGTTTATTAGTCCCGTAAATGCCGGCTGCGGTATTTTCTTCAACTCCGTGAAAAGCACATCGAATGCAATCTCTTTCCAGCCACCGGCCTCAAAGGTAACCAATTGAAAGTTGAGAGATCGCATCTCTTCGAGAAAATCAACAGGCGATGCCCCGGACTCCCAGATAGATAGAGGTGAGAACTCGCAAAGTATCTTTAAGTCAGGAGATACCATAATGGTCTCAGCGAGCCCTCTTAACGCAGTCGGTTCATAGCCCTCGATATCAATTTTCACAAAGTCCAGAGGGGCAAGACCAAGGGTATCGCCGGTGACAACATCAACCTCGGTCATCCTGTCACAGCAACAGACTGAAGCGAACAGCCGGTGTTGGCCATTCCCCGCTATCGCCTGAAAAAGCTGCCCTTTATACGAACTGCTGCCGAAAGCGAGTTGATGGGCAAGCACCGTATCACCCAGATCATTCATGGCGATATTTCGCTGCAGAAAATCATAATTATCAGGATCAGGTTCAATGGCAACAACACAACCATCGGGGTAAACCAAAGCACCTAAAAGCAGAGAGAAATAACCAATATTAGCCCCGATATCCAGAACCCGGTTGCCTGGCTTTACCAATCGACGACAAAGATCTGTTTCTTGGGTTTCATACTGACCCCGGTTGTATCTCAGTCCAAGGCTGTCCACAGAATCGGTCTCAATCAGCTGTCCCCACGGAAGAGCAACGATGAGATCATCCCGTTCCCCTTCGTCAGCAGCACCGACACGCCATTGGTGGGGAACAGAAAACAACCCTGGCTCGGGGTACGGATCAATCATTTCAAAAGAAGCAATTCTCTCCGCCTGATCGTACAGATGCATTGCATTCTCACAAGCCAGATAAACACTGACAAAATAATGACCTTTGCGAAGAGGGAGTTCCGGTAAAAAAATTTCAGCAAAACCACAACCAGACTCACCGCGACGAATGGTGATATGGTCGGTACTACTAACGACTGAAACAGCAGCAAAAGCTGATTCATAATCAATATTCAACCCAATAACTGGGTCAGGAAAGGTCGGGGTCAGAGAAAACGTCAGCTGTACAGAAAGACTACTTTTACGGCTCTCCCCTTTTAATTTGGTTCCTGTTACGCCATCCATAGAAATTGTAATGCCCGTAAAGTACCCAGGATTACTCTCTTTAGGTGGCTCACTGCTTACTGTCGTAACGGAATCAGGATGTTCGGATGACTCTACAACTGCATGACTTTCAAGGATTGAGGATTGGTAAAGAGAAATAATCTCCTGCGATTCCCCCACTCGCGCACACTCTCCCCTGTCAAGCCACATAACCCGATCACAGAAAGCTTCAACGTGATAAAGGGAATGGGAACAAAAGAGAATCGTCACCCCGCGCTCTTTCATTTCCATAATACGATCAAAGGATTTTCTGGAAAACTCCCCATCACCAACCGACAATGCTTCATCAATTATCAGTATTTCCGGATCAACACTGGTGGCAACCGAGAAAGCCAGTCGAACATACATTCCACTGGAATAAGATTTAACTGGCTGCTCGATAAAATCCCCGATACCGGAAAATGAAACAATATCAGCATATTTTGCATCGATGTCTAAGTGTGACAAGCCCATGAGTGCAGCACTCAGATAAATATTTTCACGCCCCGAATACTCAGGATTGAAACCAGCCCCGAGTTCCAGGATCGCTGCAATCCGCCCATTGACCGAGATGTCACCTTCTGTAGGATGGAGAGTTCCGCAGATCAACTGCAACAGTGTCGATTTGCCGGCTCCATTGCGACCAATAACACCGATCACTTCTCCCTTACGGATATCAAGCGACACCCCACGAACCGCCCAGAACTCCCGATAATACTGGTGGCGATGGCCTCGTAATATTTGCAATAGGCGGTCACGTGGTGCATCGTAGAGGTGATAACACTTACCCACTCCCTCAAGTCGAATAGCAACATCAGGAATCATAGAAAGAATTCAGGGGTAAGAAGTCCATAGTTGAAGTAATTGTCATGTATTTTTATCTATAAAAATATTCGATTGATAAGAAATCAGGAGCTTGTGCATCTTTTGTGGATAATTTAGGAGTCAAACCAGAAGGCCAGTCAATCGCCAATGTCGGGTCATCCCAACGGATACAACGCTCATACTCCGGAGCATAATAATTGGTAGTTTTATAGAGAAAATCGGCGGTTTCACTCAGCACCAAAAAACCGTGGCCAAACCCCTCTGGCACCCAGAACTGCCGCTTATTTTCAGCCGACAGATGTACTCCGACCCACTTTTTGAAAGTTGATGAACTCCGACGCAGATCGACGGCGACATCAAATACTTCACCCACCACACAACGAACCAGCTTCCCCTGCGGTTGTTTGATCTGATAGTGCAACCCGCGCAGAACCCCTTTGGTGGAACGGGAGTGATTATCCTGCACAAAGTTCACATCCCGTCCCACAGCTTCATTGAAAGCTTTCTGGTTCCAGCTTTCCATAAAAAAACCCCGATCATCACCAAAAACTTGTGGTTCGATGATGAGAACGTCGGGAATTTTGGTTCTGGTAATTTCCATATAAATACCTACCTTTGGGACACGGATACAATCTGATTAAATCGGATAAAGTTCAAAAGCTAAACCCTATTCTTTTAGTTTTAACATTAGAGCCTATCAGACTTTATCTGTGTCCAACACAGCTTTTGACCTTCATTTGTATTCCTATCGAATATCAGCTTTTTAGAATAACTTCCAAATACTCCCGATAACTTGATTTTGATGTATCCTCAATAACCTGTCGGAATTTATCTTTATCAATGAACCCTTTACGATAGGCGATTTCCTCGAGGCAGGCGATTTTTAGTCCTTGTCGAGCTTCAAGGGTTCCGATAA
>QNAG01000237.1 GCA_003641415.1 Candidatus Zixiibacteriota bacterium
AGTAATGTTGAGCTCGATGATGAGTTTCTCGATGCCGCTTTAGGGATAGACCGGCTTGATGTTGTGGAATCGGAAGTACTGGGGCAGACTAAAGGTATTCCAATCGCACAAAATTTGGATGGGTTGGATGACCTTGATGAATTGGATGACAGCGGTCGTGTGGAATCAATCATGATTTCTGACACCCAAACTGATATTCGCCGTCCCAAGACAGAAAAGCGCCAAGTGGATAAGCCATCGTCAACCGGGAAGCTTGACATTCTTCAAAACCAGGATCAGTACGGCCTGAACAATCTCAAGACCGAATTACCCGATGATCCCGCGAGAGCCCATGATTATGATTGGTTTATCGACGAGATGAAAAATGACGTGACCGCTCCTCCGTCGTCGTCAGGACCACATGAAAAAATTGAATCGGAACTAAAGTTTGAGGAACCCTCCGATATGGTGGACCCGATCACGCCTGTTGAAAGCTCGCCTCCGCCTTCTTCGGATAAATCCGAAGGAGTAGATAAGTTCATTGATGAATTCAAGCGTGAAGTTGAAAAGTTCCGGTCTGATGAGTCGGAATCGGTATCAATAGAGGCGGCATCAGTTGGGCAATCGAAGAAAGAAAACGAAAGCTCCTGGGAGGAAACGTTTGAAAAAGTAACTCCTCAGCAGGTAGAATTGTTCACTCAGCAACTGGCGCAGGATATTGGCGAGAGAATAGCCAGGATTATCATTAACAAAATCGACAGCGAAAAGCTGATGATCCTTATTAAAGACGAGATAGTCAAAGCATCTTATCGGGGTAATGATTCTGACCCGAAAAAACCATGAAAAAATTCCATTAAACTATAATACAATAGAATTTCATAAAATATTCAGATTGTATTGTGTGTCATTAGTTATTCAAATTGCTCGACACTTGTATAATTAAATGAAAACTTTGCAACACGAGAGAATTAAAAAGGAAAGACATAACAGAGTGCGATACTTGAAACATACTATTTACTTATCACTTTTATTGAGTCTGTTATTTTTAGGTTCTAGTACAGAGGCTCAGATAGATTTTTTGGATGTAGACAACCAGGTCAGCTCTTTAGAAGAAGAATTGGTAAATGTAACCTCTATGATTTCCAGTTCATCTCTTCAAAAAGGGGAAACCTATCGCGCTGCGGTTGTTGTTGATATCAAACCAGACTGGCATATCAATTCCACGACTCCGTATGAAGACTGGTTAATTCCCGCTAACCTGTCTATTGATACAGTAGACGGAATAACACCGCATGATATTGTTTTTCCGGAAGGTCATGATGAATTTCTGGGTGAAGATAAGATGTCGGTGTACTCTGGTCGGACAGTAGTGTTTTTCAAAATAGATGTGGATGACAACATCTCCGATGGCGAGTATAATTTACCACTGAATTTTTCTTATCAACCGTGCAACAACAAAGAGTGTCGAGCTCCCGGCACTATAGATACAACTTTATCGATTACCGTAGGTGTGGAAGGGGAGCCAATTCACGCTGATATTTTTAGTGATGATGCTGATAATGGTGAACCGCAAGAAGCTTCAACCTCAGCTAATGAAGAAAACGATTTACAGGATTTGGTTAATAAGTACGGGATATGGGGTTACTTTCTTGCTTTAGGATTGGCATTTATTACCGGACTTTTGTTATCATTTTCTCCCTGTACATATCCGATGATTCCAATCACTGTGAGTGTCTTTGCGGGTCAAAAGCGGTCTGTTGGACGAGGGTTCTTTTTGTCTCTGCTGTATGTCGGGTCGATGGCTACGGTGTATGGAATTATGGGGCTGGTGGTAGCTCTTGTTGGTGGGGTTTTTGGGGCCTGGTTGGCAAGCACTCCGGTTGTCATTGGAATAGCCGTGGTTTTTGTTATTTTTTCTCTTTCGATGTTTGGGCTATATGAACTTCAAGTGCCCTCTTCATTGAGACAGAAAATGGGAACAGGAGCATCAGGAGGGGGGATAATGGGCTCCATTATTTTGGGTGTGGTTGCGGCTCTGGTTGTCTCTCCATGTGTAGGTCCGTTTGTTGCGGGGATATTGTTATATATTGCCACCAGCGGTTCACCGCTGATAGGTTTCCTAGTGCTCTTTGTATTTGCTCTTGGTCTTGGCACTCTGTATGTGATCATCGCAACTTTTTCCTCCGCTGTCAATGCCTTGCCGGGTTCCGGAGGATGGATGGATTCAGTTAAAAAGTTCTTTGGTTTTGTGTTGCTATTAATGGCCATTTATTTTCTTAGAACAATTGTCTCACCCACTGTAACAGCGGTTATCACGGGACTTATCCTGATAGCATTTGGCGTTTTTGGTGGCGGACTTGATCGTCTTACCGGTGAATCGGGATTTTTCATGCGGCTCAAGAAGTTCCTTGGGATACTGGCGCTTTTGATTGGCGGGTACCTTCTCGCAGGAACTATCATATCTCAGGGTTTTATTCTTCCCCCCGCCATGCAATGGCTTTCGGGTAATGGAACGACCGGGCAGGAAATAGAGACAGGTCTGATTGATTGGGAACACGATCTTGAAACTGGGCTGGAGAGAGGGCTTAAAGAAGGGAAGCCCATATTAGTTGATACCTGGGCGACTTGGTGTGCTAACTGTCGTGTGCTGGATAAGAAAACTTTTGGTAACCCTGACGTAGCAAAAGAAGCTGAGAGATTTGTGTCTGTCAAAGTGCAACTGGAAAAATCTGGTTCTGACATGACAAAATCTTTTATGAAACGATTTGGAATGAAACAATATTCTCTTCCGACTACTCTTCTTCTGGATTCCCGTGGAAATGTAAAGAAAATCTTTCAGGGCGTTGTCGAGCCGGATGATATTATCGCTGAAATGAAAAAACTCAAGTAATTTCAGCTTGATGCACAGCCTTATATGTCAAGCGGCTTGTCGGCTTGACGCGCAATAGCTTCAGTAGCCCTGTACATCAAGCGGCAGGCCGTCTGACCTGTGTCGCACCAATAAGCAATGGCGGAACCACAAAGGGGTTCCGCCCTACGTCACTGGGGGACAATAAATAGAATGGGGTGACAAAATACTGCACCGGTGGTGCTGGCGGAACCACAAAGGGGTTCCGCCCTACTTTCAGGGGCTACTTTCAGGGACGAATATCTAACAAATCAGGGTTTAATAACGATCTTACCGCGAGCGTCAGTGCCGGTCAGGTACCACAGGTAAACCCCAATTGCTACCCGGTTCCCGGAGGCGTTGTTGAGATTCCATAGCCATTCATCGGAGACACTCTCCTCGATAAGGACAGTTTCCCCCGAGACAGTCTGTATCAGCAAGTCATAAGGTTCATCTGGTAGATTGAACGTGATTGTTTCTCCCAGACGCACAGGATTGGGAGCAGCATACACATCAACAGCTACGTGGAACTTTGTAACTGGTGAATAAGCATAATCGTTGGCGCGAACTCGCCAGTAGTAGTCCTGGTCCGATTCAAGTCTTTCATCTACCCGCCAACTGGTAGAGCCATCCTCATCTTCGGGTACAGATGATGAAGCCGCAACTATATTGACAAAGTTGGAATCGGTAGCGACCTCGAAGAAATAAGAGTTCTCACCTTCTACTGTGGCGTTGACGGCGGTCAGCGTTGGTCTGTCCGTCAGTATTACCTGGCCACCCGTGGGGCTGATCGTGCCTGCTATGGTTTCTTCTCCTCCGGTGATCAGGCTAACATATTTGAACCAGGTAGCGCCAGTGTACTCGGTGATGTTTTCACCATCGGTAACACGTACCTGCCACCAGTAGCTTCGATCATTAACCGGCGTGAAATCGAGAGTTACTGAAGTCTGCGCCGGAGCTTCGGGTATGTCATTTTTTGTTTCGATAAGCTGCGTCAGGAGTGCATCGCCATAGATGCGGAAATCATACCATAAAGAGTCCCCTTCAGGGTCGACGGCATTATCAATGATCAGCACAATCGGAGTAGAGATAATCGTGCTGCCATCCTCCGGTGAGTAATGCGTTGGCAAAGTTGGCGGAAGGTTAACTTCAATTCCCAGATTGACAGTGAACCTGACAGTATCTGTCCATGGGGAATACGCTTCGCCATCGTAACAACGAGCGCGCCATTTGTACGAGGTGCCGTCAACCAGCTCAAGAGGGACAGGCCATTGGGTGACAGAAGCTCCCTCGATTATCCCTGTTTCTGACGCTATAAGGGAATCGGAGGCTTCGTTGTACAACTCGAAATCGTAGGTCAAAGTGTCACCATCAGGGTCCGAGCCATTGGAAACAATGAGTGTTGGCTGTAAGGTTTTAACGATAGAACCATCCCGTGGACTCTGAGGGATAGGGGGTGAAGGGGCATGATTAACGTCCAGAGTAACGGTGAACCTGACAGTATCAGTCCATGGGGAATACGCTTCGCCATCGTAACAACGAGCGCGCCATTTGTACGAGGCGC
>QNAG01000238.1 GCA_003641415.1 Candidatus Zixiibacteriota bacterium
TGGTGGCAGTTTTGGACCGACCCAGCTATTAAACCGACAATTGAGTCTATTGTGGATGAGTTTGAAAAGGCCAATCCCGGTATTGAGGTGGAACTGACTGATCTTACCTGGGCCAACGGTCATGAGAAGATTGTCCTCGCGCTGGCTTCTAACACCGGACCGGACGTGCTGGAGTTGGGGTCGGACTGGATAGCACAATTTGCTGCCAATGGTCATCTATCCGGTATCTCTCCAATGATCTCAGACGACAGCGCCAAATATCAAGGTTGGAGTATGTCTAACTATAAGGGACAGATATTCGGTGTTCCATGGATACTTGGGACTCGCGTTCTTTTTGCCAACCGTGAGCTTCTTAATCGGGCAGGATATGACCACGATTTCGTTCCAATTACATGGGATGACCTTATAAAAGCGGCAATTGCCATTTCCAATCTTAACTCCGATATATATGGTTGGGGTTCCAATACGGCGGAGAAACACCGGCTATACAAGAAGTTCCTTCCCTTTTTCTGGTCAGCCCATGCTCAGATTTTCAGTGATGATGGCCAATATTGTGTGCTTGCTTCAACGTATGCTGTTGATGCTCTCAAAACATACAAGAAACTTCATGACTCGTGCGGTTACGTAGCTAACCAGCGTGGAATCGAGGATGCCTTTTTAGATGGTAAAATTGGATTCATTATTTCCGGGGATTGGTTACTGAAACGGATAGAGCTTGAACATCGAAAAATTAATTTAGTCTCTACTCTGATGCCTGGTCCTACTTTCATAGGCAGGTCCTTCATGGGAGGTGAGTTTCTTGCCATCAACAAAGCATCTGAACGAAAACAGGCCGCCATGAAACTGATCCGCTTTGTGACTTCTCCTGAGAATCAGGTTCGTTTCTGCAAAGCCAACCGTTCTGCAAATCCTTCGAGTATCGAGGCTCAAAACGACGAGTACTTCAGTTCTAATATTCACCTTCAGACATTCATCAAGCAGCTTCCTATGAGCAATCATCCACCAGTTAATCCGGACTGGGTTTACATTGAGGAAATTATTGAAGAAGCAGTTGAGGACGCTCTTTTTGGGTCAGGATTGGTAGCGGAACCACTGCGCCTGGCCCGTCGCAAAATCGCTAAGCTTATAAGCCAATGAAGCGTTCGAGTCTGATTGCTCTCCTTCTGCTTCTCCCCTGGCTGATTACTTTCATAGTCTTTTGGCTATTCCCTTTATTAATGTCGTTGATAGCCGGATTCACCGACTATAGTCTCTTGTCACGATCAAGTACGGAATGGATAGGATGGAATAACTACAGAGAGTTATTTGTTGATGAGGACTTCCTGTCAGCTGTTAAGAATACATTTATCTTCGTTTTCGGTTCTGTACCGGTAACAACAGTATTAGCGCTCTTAATGGCTCTTCTGGTCAATCGGCGTTTACCTGGACGCGGGCTATTTAGGGCTGGTTTCTTCCTCCCCTCGATTACCTCTATGGTAGTCATTGCTTTGATTTTCACTAATCTGTACCAACGAGGTGGGTACGTGGCCATGCTGGCTGCAATGGTGGGATTTACTCCTCCGGAGCACGGCTTTCTGTACTCGAATTCCACTGCGCTTTATTCTATCATGGCTATGGATATCTGGATGTCGGTAGGATACTATATGCTGATCTTTCTGGCTGGACTCAAGTCAATTCCCGCTGAATTGTATGAAGCAGCTCGCATACAGGGAGCTTCTTCAATGCGACAGTTGTTTTCCATCACATTGCCTCTGTTAAGGCCTGTAGCATTGTTCATCGTTGTCATCAATTCAATAAAGTCTTTCCAGATATTTGTTGAGATATTCGTCATGACCAAGGGGAAGTTCGACACGGCATCAATGGTGTATTTCATCTATGATGTTGGCGTCACAACAGCATTCCGGTTTGGCTATGCGTCGGCTGCGGCTTATGTACTATTTCTGATTGTGGCCATTTTCTCAACCGTGCAGTTCCTTCTCTTAAGAAAGAGACGGCCAATATGGTAGCCAGCCGGATCAGAACAACTCTGCGTTATTTTGGCTTGTTCTCTATTTTGATTGTGATGGTCTTCCCTCTCTTGTGGATGTTCCGGGTGTCAGTCATGCATTCTGGAGCAGCGGTAGGGTTTCGTGATCTGCTCTTTGGTGGTGTTACTTTTGTAAACTTCCTGGATCTGTTTCATCAAGCGAATATGGGTCGTTATCTATTCAACTCGATTGTGGTGGCAATAGTAGTTACGGACGCTAACGTTGTTTTCTGTTTCATGGTGGCTTACGTTCTGGCTCGTTACCGGATGTTGATAGGAAAGTTGCTTTTTGTAACGGTGATAGTTATCCTGATGATCCCTGCTCATATATTGATTGTTCCCCTCTATGTTCTGATGATCAAAACCGGAATGTACGACACCTACTGGGCTTTAATGCTGCCATGGCTGGTTAATCCGATTGGTATTTTCCTCATCAAGCAATATCTGGAGTCGATTCCGCCTGATATGGAAGAGGCAGCACGTATCGATGGCGCCAGTGAACTGACAATTCTGTTTCGTATCGTGATGCCACTATGCAAACCGGCCTTAGCTGTGCTGGCTATACAGGTTTTCTTTACAAATTGGAACCTGTTTCTGTTTCCGTATATCCTGACTTCGAGCGAATCACTCCGTACTCTGCCGGTTGCCTTGGCTCATTTCCAAGGACACCAAGCAATTGACTGGCAACACTTGATGGCAGGATCGGCTGTGGCTGTAATACCGGTTTTAATCGTTTTTGCTTTCCTCCAGAGACAAATTGTTTCTGGTATTACAGCAGGCGCAATCAAACAGTAGCGGGATGTTTTTTGTTGCGTTAGGTAGTATATGGGAAGTATAATTGACCTGCTTTGACAGATAGAATTATTTAGATAGAAACATATAGCGAAAGGACGCAAGCAAAATGAAGAGTATGTTTTTAGTTGGGTTGCTGTTGGCGTTGCTGATGATGGGATGTGGAGTCAACAAAGAATACGTCGCACAGCAGATTCAGGACTCTGAGGGACGTACCAATTCCCAAATCAGTTCACTTATAGACAAGACCAATTCCAACGCTGAGCAGATATCCAAACTTCAATCGTTGTCAGCTCAATTAGCGGAGAAGGCTGACTTGGCTATCAACAAGGCTGCTGGATTTGAAACTTATCAAGTTCTCTGGTCGGGTGAGATCACTTACAATTTTGATTCTTATGAAATCAATCCAACCGCTGAAGAGATTCTTCTGGAAGCGTGCGAAAAGATGGGGCAGTATCCTGGATCACTGATTGAGATTGCAGGACATACTGATCGCACGGGGAACGCCAAGTATAATCTAATGCTGGGAGAGAAAAGGGCTAGATCTGCCAAGCGGTACATGGCTGACCATTGCGGTATTTCACTCTATCGCTTGTTTGTTGTGTCTTTCGGCGAAACCAAGCCAAAGGCTATGCCCGATGAGCAGCAGGCATCCTCGAAAAACCGACGAGTGACTCTCAACATCTGGGGTCAGATGTAGATTATCGACAGCGAAACTTTGTAAATCTACGGGCGGGAGATCACTCCCGCCTCTTTTTTTCGCTCTTCAAGGATAGAACCAAATAAGCTTGATCGTAGTTGCCATGATGCCTATAATATGAAATCAGATGACCAACATGGGATCATGGGAGGGTTCTGTGCGTACTTGTATTTTCTCGACATTGTTTTCTTTAAATTTAGTTGTGCTGTGTTATTCTCCATCTGAGGCCACTCGTCGAAAGCGCGAAAAGCCACCGAATGAAAAGATTGAGATAGTCAATCAGACGCTCTCGATAGTGCCCTTTCTCAAAGGCGGTTTTTTCACAGGTGAGGTAACTAAGTACATCAAGAACAATAAGAATGTCGTATATGGAGGCGGTCTGCGCTTGGAGCGATTCATCGGCTCTGTGGTCAGGGTGGATGTGGGAGCAGAAGCTCTTTATGGGAAATTTGCTGAAGACGATGAGGCGAAGGGACGAGGGCTCTCACTGTCAACTGGCAGTTGCATTATGTTTTACACCCAACAGGCGTTCAAGCCTCTACGAGAGGTGAGGTCGGAGTTACCAAGCTCGAAGCCCTTGAATTTAAGATCGACCCACGGACGTATGCGTTCTTCCGTATCGGTTTAGGGCAGTCGTACTATTCGCGATCAAGTGTAACAACACGCATCGAAGTTTTCTATACTGTAATTATGTCTAAGGGTAGTGATCGGCTGCCGTATATTGGTGAAGTAGATTTCAACGCGACCTACTTAGGGTTTGCTGAACAATTCACATTAAGCAATTCAGCTATTTAAGTTGTAGCGTTTTGATACTCAGTATCCGTATCCATAGTGAATTTCTGATCCAAAGTGAATACCGGACAAATAAACA
>QNAG01000239.1 GCA_003641415.1 Candidatus Zixiibacteriota bacterium
CTAAAACAATAGTGGCAAGAATCCCTACTTCAGCATCAAACAGTATCGTTAACATCATCGCCAGGAAAGCCACAGGATATAGATACATAGAAATGTCCCAGTGGCTAATAAAGTAGATGACAGCTAGCTGGAAAGCAAAAACTATAAGAATAGTAAGTATTCGCGCATTGGAATAGAATATTTCCCTTCGGAAGTAGTACAGAAATAGATAGAGGGTAGTCAAAGAGAGCAATACCAATAGAATGCGAGCCAGAGCTGGTAACATGTTAAGGTACCATCCTTGTTGAGCCGCTTCATTGCGCTGTATGCGGACCATTTCCTGAAGCACACGTTCCTGTCGGTCTCTCACTTTACTTCCAGAACGTACAATGATGTCGCCCTGATTGACTATTTCCCTAATAGGCGAAATCTGATTGAACTCCTCACGGATTCGACTGTTGTATTCGGCCATATTAACCCGCAGGGTTGGTTGCACAAACGAGCGACCAATTAAATAGTAGTATTCAACGTCAATTGAGTCACTTGCATACAGATTATTCAAAGCTGTTAACAGGCGGGCGTTGGCCAAGACAACATCAAGAAGTCGGTCACGGTAGTATATGTTTTCCCTTTCGCCCCTTCTGATTAGGACATTTTTATTTCGAGTCTCTGGTATAGCACTGATCCGATCAAGTACCCCTACCTTGTAGATATCCTCACTATAAATTCCTATCAGATGATCGCGTACCATGTCAAGGTCTTCACGTTTCAATGACTGTACAATAGCAGATTTGCTCAATAGGGAGAAACGACTGGATACCTGTTCGACACATCTGTCAATCTGATCGCCCAAGTTTGTATCAATTGAAAGAGAATCGGCCAAGGCGAGAAAATTACGAAGGTTAGAGAAAACTGCCTGCTCAGCAATAGAGTCATGATCCACAACATAGGGGATCGTGAGTCTGACGATTTCTCGTTCATCTTCCAACTCACGTTCGGTTTTAAACACAGTTATATCAAAAGGAGCTACTATGTCTTCGATGGCAATCTCTCCCCGCCGGGGAACATTGAATGGATTAAAAAGATCCTCACCTGGATATAGCAACCCAATCAACACCGACAGCACTACCAGCATCATTATTTTAATAGTGCGTGAACGAATTGTGTAAATCGGTCGCTGGCGACTTTCACTTTGAACTTTCAGCAGCCGTTTGACAGCACGTTTTAATCTTAACAATAAAGAGAACATTTTACTATTCCGCTCTTTATTTTATTTCTTTTTCCGGCGACCTTTTTCATGAGCATCATAAGCTTTGATGATACTCTGCACCAACCGGTGTCGTACAACATCTTTTTCAGTCAGATAGACAAAATCTACTCCCTGGACACCCTTGAGAATCTTCTGCACCTTAACCAGTCCCGATTTACGTCTGTCATCAAGATCAATTTGGGTTATATCACCAGTTACCACCGCCTTTGATTTTTCACCAATGCGTGTAAGCAACATTTTCATCTGTCCGTTGGTTGTGTTCTGCGCTTCATCAAGAACAACAAACGCTTCATTAAGAGTGCGCCCTCGCATAAAAGCCAGTGGGGCAATTTCAATAATACCAATCTCTATCAACTTACGAATTTTTTCAGGCGGCAACATGTCATAGAGAGCATCATAAACCGGCCGAAGGTACGGATCAACTTTGGCTCTTATATCACCCGGAAGAAATCCCAACGACTCTCCCGCTTCCACTGCCGGACGCGTAAAGATAATCCTCTGCACACGATCCGCTTTGAGATGCGCAACTGCCATAGCCACAGCCAGATATGTTTTGCCTGTCCCTGCCGGACCGATAGAAAAAACTATATCATGTTTTTCCACCGCATTAACATACTTTGTCTGGCCAATGGTCTTGGGTTTGATCTCTTTTTTAAGAGCGCTTGTCAGGAGACTGTGAGTGGAGATATCCTCGGCTGGGCCATAACCATTCTCCTTAACCATCGCTACAGCGTAGTTGAGATACTGCTCGCTGATGAAATCCCCTTGCCTGACCCTGGTGACCAGATCATCCAGAACTCTGGATATCTGCTCGACAGTTTCAGGGGGGCCTTCTATCACTACTCTATCCCCGCGTGCAAAAACCTTGCTCCCAAAGCTCGCTTCTATCATTCTCAGGTAAATGTCATTTCGGCCAAAGAGAATTCTCTGATCGACTCCCTCGAGAGTAAACGAGCGAACTACGTGCTCCTCTGAATTTGGATTCATATTCAGCGGCTAAGCCTCGGGTCCCTCCTTTAATTGCAGACCAAGTTCATCAAGTTGCGCCTGATCAATTTCAGATGGTGAACCATCCATCAAGGACAACGCATTTGTTGTTTTCGGAAACGCAATAACCTCTCTGATAGTATCGGTATTTGTCATCAATGCAACCAGCCGATCAAGGCCAGCGGCAATACCGGCATGCGGCGGAGCGCCATATTCCAGAGCACGCAATAGGAATCCAAACATCAGATTAGCTCGCTCTTTATTAATACCGAGTATATCCAGTATCTTTTCTTGGAACTCTCGACGGTTGATACGTTGCCCCCCGGAAGCTATCTCCCAGCCATTCAGCACAAGGTCATACTGTATTGCTCTCACTCTCCGCCAAGGGTGGCTCATGTCAGATATTGGCAGTGTACTACTGAACCCTTCCTCCACCAACCCCATATCATCTTCCATCGGATGCGATACAATATTATGAGCCGCCTGTAAAGTATTTAACTCCTCGTTGTATTCAAATAGTGGGAACTCTGTTATCCACAGGAAACGCCATTGGTCTTTTTCTATCAAATCATGTTCCCGGCCAAGATGTAATCTCAATTGCCCTAAGATTCCTTCAGTTTTCATCTCTTGATCGGAGATTATAAACAACGCATCGCCTGATTCAACATGTGCTGTTTTACACAGATAATCTTTGACCTCCTCGCCGAGGAACTTCAGAATTGGAGATTTATCTCCGGCCTCAGCTCTCAGGATATACGCCAGACCACCCGCACCAGCTTCTTTAGCAATACCTGTCAGGTTGTCGATCTGCTTCCGCGAGTACGAACCACCCCCCTTTAGTACTATTCCCTTAACAACCCCACCGGATGCGACATTGTCTGTAAATACTTTGAACCCGCAATCTCTGACATCCTCAGTAAGATCGACTATCTCCATTCCGAATCGAAGGTCAGGCTTATCAATACCGAATCTGTCAATCGCTTCTCTGTAAGTCAAACTCGGGAAAGGTGTCTCTAAATCAACATTTAGTGTTTTCTTAAACAGGTCTACCATCAAACCCTCAAAGACGCTGAAGACATCTTCCGGTGTGACATAAGACATTTCCAGATCGATCTGGGTATGCTCTGGTTGGCGATCAGAGCGTAGGTCCTCATCGCGCAGGCAGCGGGCAACCTGAAAATACTTGTCGAAACCGGAGCACATTAGAATCTGTTTGAATAACTGTGGCGACTGAGGTAAAGCGTAAAACTTCCCCTTATTTACCCGACTTGGAACCACATAATCACGTGCACCTTCAGGCGTTGAACGAATCATAAAAGGTGTCTCTATTTCATAGAAACCGTGTTCGCTTAAATGGTTGCGCACTGCAAGCGTTGCCTCATGCCGAAAACGAATTCTCTCCTGCATGGGTTTTCGCCTTAAATCCAGGTAGCGGAATTCCAAACGCAACTTCTCCCCCGCGTTGGTTTCATCTACAATCTCAAAAGGAGGAGTTTTCGCCTCGGCAAGAATATGAAAGGCACTCGCATTGATCTCTATCTCGCCGGTTTCCATCTTTGGATTTATCATGCCTTCCGGTCGATGACGAACTTCACCAATCGCAGCAACTACAAACTCATGGCGAGCGCTATTGGCTTCAGCCAACATGTCCTTATCAAAGGTCTCCGGATTTATCACTACTTGAGTAATGCCATAACGGTCGCGCAGATCAAGAAAGAGCAACCCGCCCAGATTACGGTATCCATCAACCCAACCGTTAAGGCGAACGCTGGCGCTGACATGTGAAGCTCGCAGTTCGCCACATGTGTGAGTTCGTTTAAGATCAGAGAACGGTATCACTAATTCTATTTAACTCCTTGTTGTCAGTATATTTATCGGTATCAACCAGTTTTTTACATACTAGTCTGACCGCATTTATGCATCGGGAATGTAAAGATATGCTAATTGAAAGTCAAGAGTGGGGGAAGTGTGCGAATTACCTCACAAAAAAGTAACTGAGAGTAGTGTATTTAGGTTCATATCCCACAGTAAGTCAGGTTGCTTGCAACCTGCGCCACCTGCCAAATCCACCTCGACTATCCATCTTCAAGAGCGTCAAGCTGACCCGTCTGC
>QNAG01000240.1 GCA_003641415.1 Candidatus Zixiibacteriota bacterium
AATAAATACATAGCCCGTCGGGCTGGAGAAATAGGAAAGCAAATTACGCCTGGCAATGACCGTTATCACACGCGAGTTGATACTCATTCTTGCGCCCCCTTTCTACCGTTTGCATCTAAAGGAAGATTTCCTGTCAGTTGGTAGAAACTCTCCTCCATCGTCGATGAACCGCAGAGTTCATCGGGAGTTCCATCGAACAAAAGGCGTCCGTTATGCACCACCAGAACTCGCTCCGCTACCGCTTGCACTTCCTGCAAGATATGGGTAGAGAGCAAAATAGTTTTCGACTTGCCGAGCTGTTTGATATTTGTCCGGAAATCTTGAATCTGGTTTGGGTCCAATCCGGCAGTGGGTTCATCCATGATAAGCACTTCGGGATCATGCAACAGAGCCTGAGCCAGGCCGACACGCTGACGATATCCTCTCGAGAGTTTACCAATTGGCTTTTCCATTACCTGCTCAAGCGCACAGGCTTCGTTGACCTCATCAATCCTGCGCTGCAAGTGAGAACCTTCAACTCCTCTGGCTTCACCAAGAAACCGCAGCATCTCCAACGGTGTCATATTATCATAGAGTGGACCATTTTCCGGAAGGTACCCCAGAATCCGCGCTGCTTCCAGTCTATCAGTGCTGATGTTCAACCCTGCCAGATATGCTGTTCCGGAACTCGGGGCAAGAAAACCGCTTAGAATTTTCATCGTCGTTGATTTCCCCGCTCCGTTGGGACCAAGAAAAGCAACAATCTGACCCCGGGGAATGGAAAATGAGATATCCTCAATAGCTACGAAAGAGCCATAGTACTTGCTGAGACCACGAGCTTCAATCATGAACTCTGATGATTTACCTGTCATAAAGCAATCCTCATCACTTTCTTCGTCAATGAACTACTAACTGCCTAAAACGTAGCAGCTGATACAAAAAGTATCTTTCAAAATATATTGATTATATATGGAGGGCTTGTACCTGTCAAGATCACATGGGAGGTTATCCAAAATTCAACGAGCTGGCTAATCAAGAGCTGTGTCATTTATCTATCTGCAAAAAATAAAATCCTATTTATCTTATGTTATATGGCGTAAGAGCAGATTAGGTTCCATGTGATACAGTGGTATCTTTATTGACAAAACATTTGAAACAAAATAGAAATGTCCCTTCAACGGTTTCTCTATTCCCCTTGTAAACAATGAAAGTTTGTGCAAAGCCTGAACAGCCTTGAGGGAAAACTCAGTATCATCAACACAATTCCGGTTTCACCAGTTCATCATTATGGAGTTTCGCCGATAACGGGAATATGTATTCACGCCCTATGTAGCGTGACAAGGAAGGACTAGATCACAAGGAGAAAAAATGGCAAACATCCTCGTAGTAGATGATAAAGATTCAATGCGCAACATGCTGACTGAGACTCTCAAGGAAGAAGGGTACCTTGTGGATTCGGCCGTTGATGGTCGCCGTGCCCTCGAGTTGGTGCGCAATAAATCCTATGATCTGATTCTAACTGACATGAGGATGCCGGATATTGATGGCCTTGAAGTTCTTTCTTCTGTCAGGGAGATAGACAACGAGGTCTCTATCATTGTAATGACGGCTTACGGCACCATTGAGGACGCAGTCACAGCTATGAAGGAAGGCGCTTACGATTTTATCACCAAACCTTTGGATACGGAGCACCTTTGCGTCCTTATTGATCGCGCTTTGGAAAACCGTCGTTTGGTAGCCGAAACGACTCTGCTTCGCAAGGAAATTCTCGGTGGGCAGGAGTTCTCGGATATCATAGGTCAAAATGAAAAGATGGTCGAAATATGCGGTCTGATTACTAAAGTTGCCAAATCAGATGCTTCGGTTTTAATTCAAGGAGAAAGTGGCACGGGCAAAGAGCTTTTCGCACGAGCTCTTCACGGTTTGTCACACCGCAAAGATGGACCCTATATCCCTATCAACTGCGCTGCGATTCCCGACACGCTATTGGAGAATGAATTGTTTGGTTCGGAGGAAGGAGCTTTTACCGGCGCCGTTCGTAAGATGGGGAAATTCGAGATTGCCAATACCGGAACTGTTTTTCTTGATGAAATAGGTGATATGAATTATGCACTGCAAGCCAAACTCCTGCGAGTCTTACAGCAAAAGAATTTCGATCGACTAGGGGGAACCAAGCCAATCGATGTTGATATCCGTATCATTGCCGCCTCTAATATGAATATCCCTGAACTCGTCAAGGAAAAGAAGTTCCGCGAGGACCTGTACTATCGACTATCAGTTTTTCCTCTGACTATTCCACCGCTCAGGGAACGGAACGACGATATCAAATTACTGTCGGACTTCTTTATAAATAAGTTCTGCAGGGAGTTAAAGAAAGAGCCCAAAACTCTTTCGCGTGATGCTATAAGTTTACTTGAAAAATATCACTGGCCTGGAAATGTGCGAGAATTGGAAAACACTATTGAGCGAGCGTGTATTCTCTCCGAAGGTAAAAAGCTGACACCGGAGCATTTGGCTATCCGAATTCGTCGTGATGATGAAATACAATTGCGCGAGGGAGCTGGTCTTAAAGAGATCGGCGCTCATGCTCAGATGGTGGCTGAGAAGGGGACGATCATTAGAGTTCTTAAAGAGACACGCGGGAACAAACGCAAGGCGTCACGAATTCTCAAAATCGACTACACTACCTTATTTGATAAAATCAAGAAATACGAAATCGAAAAAGCAATATCGGAAAATTAGTGAGAGCCACCATTAAGTTTCCACATAGCCGCTCTCCTATAGGGCGGCTTTTTTATGTTGGTGAAATTCGTATGCCATCGGGAATAAATCTTCCTTAAAAAGGATATCCCTTGTTGAAAGCAGTTGGCTGTTTGCATAGATTAAACTTGTTATAGACATTAATTTTGTAACAAATTCTGTAGCAAAGAAATTATAATCAATAGTCTGAAAGAAAAGAGAAGGAGCCCAATCTGTGAAAACGTTAAGTAAAAACACCATAGTTTATCTGGTTGTTACCCTTTTCGTGGTATGGGCGGGACAGACACTTGCTGATGATCTGGTAACTAAAGAAGAGAAATACGATAACGGCCAACTCAAAATGCGCTATACCGCCAAGAAATCAGCCAGCGGTAAAATGATTAAACAGGGATTGTACCAATCCTGGTATGAAAACGGTCAAAAAAAATATGAACAAGAATATGTCGATGGTAAACTGAATGGACCATCAAAATTGTGGTATAAAAATGGACAGCTCCGCATTAATGTAAATTATGTAAACGGCGAACGGGATGGAGATTTTATAGAATTTTATGAGAATGGCCAACAATGTTCAGCCATCACTTACTCTGCTGGCAAAAAAGTAGGTAAACTTATAAGTTGGCATAAAAACGGTCAAAAAATGAATGAGGCTTTCTACAAAAATGACAAGCCTGAGGGTAAAAGTATCTTATGGAATAAGACAGGTCAAAAGGTTTCCGAGATTGACTACGTCGATGGAGTAATTCACGGCAAACGGATTAGTTGGGACGAAAAAGGCGAGATTATCAAGACCGAAACATATGTAAATGGCGAGCTGGTTGAATCGATTACCCCCGAAGAACCTGATACTGTTACTCGCGAAAAGAAAGATATCAACGGCACACTGCTCGAGCAATACACTGAGATCAAGAATGCCGACGGAGATTACATTAAACACGGTAAATACACCGAGTGGGTTTCCAACGGTAATAAAACGGTAGAAGGCGAATATGTGAATGGTCAGAAACATGGCACATGGATAGGCTATTATGGCGAAAAGAAAAACGACATATACTATAAAAGTACCTATGTGAACGGACTGAAACAGGGAGTTTTCAACGGTTATCATAGTGATGGAAAAATTGCTTCTGAGTGGTACTATGTGGATAATGAGAAACATGGAATATGTATAGATTGGCACCCTAACGGTCAGAAATCATCTGAGGGGAAATATGTAAATGGCAAACCTGATAGCTTACACACCGATTGGTATGATAACGGCCAGAAACGTTCAGAAATGACCTATAAGAACGGTGAACCTGATGGTAAGGTTATCTTTTGGTATGAAAACGGCCAGATGATGCTATCAATAGATTATAGTAATGGTAAACGTCATGGCAAATTAATTGAATGGGATGAAACCGGGAATGTGAAAAAAGAAGAACTGTACGAAAATGACGAACTTAAGGATAAGATTAAGTAGGGTTTGCTGAATAATTAACATTAAGCAATTCAGCTATTTAAGTTGTAGCGTTTTGATACTCAGTATCCGTATCCAGAGTGAATTTCTGATCCAAAG
>QNAG01000241.1 GCA_003641415.1 Candidatus Zixiibacteriota bacterium
AGAATGCCATCGACGTAAATCTGTGGTATATTCAGATACGGCTCGTTTGATGGATCGTCATTAACTTCGTCTTTCATTTTCATAAACGAGTATTTGAAACCAGCCTCCACGGAAAACTCGGGGATAACACCGTAGCAAACATGCACACCAAATGATGGTCCAAGGTCGAAGAAATCGCTGACACTACTGTCAGGAACAACATCGCCGGTGGCAGGAATGAGGATTCCACCATCAATTCCGACTCCCAGCTTGTTGACTTTGTCAAACGCGTTTGCCTGCGAGAATGAGAAGCAGACAACGCCCAATACCATAATGGTCAAAGCTATTCGTTTCATTGTAACCTCCTGTTCATTGTTGTTGTTTTTCGTGTTCTTTCCATGACAAACATCTCGTTATTTCTATTTCCAAAGCATCACCTCCTAACATTTCCAGCAATCACCACTTCAGTAGTGAGGATGCCCATATCAACCCACTTCCAAAAGCTACCATTAACACGAGATCTCCTGCATTTAGTCGTCCAGCCCGATTGGTCTCATCAAGGGCTATTGGAATTGACGCTGAAGAAGTATTTCCATACTTATCGAGGTTAACAACCACTTTGTCCATACTGACCTGCAATCGCTTGGCCAGTCCTTGTATGATGCGGATGTTGGCTTGGTGTGGGACGACCAATGATATGTCAGGAAGATCTAATCCGGCGTCTTCAATAACCTTTACTGAGGCATTGTACATCTCGCGAACTGCAAATTTATAAACATCCGGACCCTTCATCTGAAGCTTATCTGAACCATTGTCAGTAAAGTCCGGATTATAGGGATACTTGATACCGCCGCTCGGTATCCATAGTAGTTCGCGTTGCGTGCCGTCGGATTTTGCGAATGTTGACAGAACTCCCCGTCCATTTCTGTCCGAGGTAACAACGGCAGCACCTGCACCATCGCCAAAGAGGATACAGGTACTGCGATCCTTGTAGTTGGTTACGGACGAGAGCTTCTCGCAGCCCACAACAACGATTTTCTCGTATACTTCAGATTCAATAAACGACTTAGCAACCGCTAGACCGTTAATAAAGCCAGCACATGCAGACACAACATCAAATGCTACAGCATTAGGCATGCTCAGCTTCTCCTGAATCACACAGGCAGTGGAAGGCATTCGGTAATCTGAGGTGGATGTACCTGCGATTACCATATCAATTTCATCTGGAGAGCACTGCGACATCTCCAGAGCTTGTCGAATGGCCTCAACGGCCATGTCAGAAGTGCTGATATTATCGCCGGCTATACGCCGTTCTCGGATACCAGTGTGACTGTAAATCCATTCATCAGATGTGTCTAACATCCGCTCCAGATCAGCATTGGTCAACCGCGTGGGCGGTACGTACGAACCAGTTCCAATTATTCTTGCTCCTGGCTTCATTTTCTTTACTCCATTGTTTTCCGGTCCCAATGATGCTGCGATCAAAAGATGTTTCATATCAGTATGAATAATGATCCTCAACAATTAGCTCTAAGGGTAGGTTTCACTCCGCCCGCAGAGTACACAGTGTGTTTTTTTATTGTTCATTTTTCTTTTTGAGGATGTCTTTTGTACCATCAAGAAGTCCCTTAAAGGCACTTTTGGTCATATCCACTGCCTTACTACCAGCTTCTTTAGCTGCTTCCAGAGCCGCATCCGCGGCATGTCTGGTTAAATCAGCAACTTCACCACCAGCCTGTTTAGTACCCTCCAATATACCTTTGGAGGCTTCTTTTACGAGCTCTGAAGCTTCTAGCTTGACAATCTCAGCAGTGTCAATTACTCCTTTCATAACACCTTGAGCTGCCTCCCTAACTGCATCTCGCGTAAGTTCTGTTTTCTCCAAAGCAGTCTTAACAGCTTCTCTGGAAATCTCACCTACCTTTGCCTTAATGTTTTCACCCTTCTCAGCTGCCTTTAGCATAGCTTCTCTAACAGCTTGGGCTACTTTGCTTTCTTCTTTCATGACTCACCTCATTGAAAATTCTATTTTGACTGCCCATCTTTCCATTCTAATGTGCTCAATCATGCTCAACATCATTAACGCTTTGACCTGAAAATATTCCAAAGAAGTATTAAACCCAATACAGACGCTACAAGGTAACCAAGGACTCCCAGCAGAGGGAATCCAAGAAAGTTGGGTCCTACTGGAACCTGTATTACCAATGATGAACCGATAATTAAAGCCGCAATAATCACTGCTGAAGAGATTCGGCTTGAGCTTTGGTTGAGCTCTCTTGTTAGTTTTTCAAGATTTCGATGTTCAAACTGGATATAAAGTTCACCGGCATTGATTTTCCGTAGAGTATCGCGTACACCCCGCGGAAGCTCCTCTACCAGGCTGCTGAAATCATCAAATACATTGAGGAGGTCTCTGAAGCGTCGTCTCGGGTCATAGCGCCTACACATAAGCTGGCTGACATACGGCCGTACCTCAGATACCATATCAAAATCCGGGTAAAGCAGCCTACCCAAGCCTTCCACCGTGACCAGGGCTTTCAGCATCAGTGAAAGATTTGAAGGGAGCGTCATTTGGTGGGCACGGAAGATTTCGAAAACCTCCCTCAGGAGGTCGCCGACCTGTAGTTTCTGGAGCGGTACTTCATAGTATTGACTGATAAAGCCGTTGATATCCGAACGAAGGGCAATCCTGTTTGCGACATCGTGAGTAATGCCCAGTGCATCGAACGCCCTGAGTATTCTGTTAGTATCTTTGTGAATTATGCCGGCCAGCACACTTTCCAGTGCTTCTATGGTTGAATCATCCAAGTTGCCAACCATGCCGTAATCAAGAGGAGCAATGACATTACCCTCAAGTACCAGTATATTGCCTGGGTGGGGATCGGCATGAAAGAAACCATATTGAAAGATCTGTTTCAGTATTAACTGTACTCCCCGCTCAGCAATCACCGTACGATCTAAACCCTTTCTTTCGAGGTCCTCCAGATTAGACGCCTTAATACCGTCCACAAAATCCATAACCAGTACACGGGACGAACTCAGGTCAGGATAGAAACTCGGGACCAACACGGTGGGATCATCAGCAAACATTTGGCCAAACCGATGGATGTTGCGTCCCTCTGAAAGAAAGTCCAGCTCACGGTGGATAGAACGATCAAACTCCGCGATAACCGCTACAGGATCGGAGACCACAGTATTGAGAGAATGGCGTCTAAGAACTTTAACCAGGTCTGAAAGGATTTCTAAATCTACATCAATAACTTTTTGAATATCGGGACGCTGAATCTTTATGATAATCTGCTTGCCGTCGTGAAGTGTGGCTCGATGTACCTGTGCGATTGAAGCAGCTGCCAGTGGCTGCTCATCGATGTGCGAGAAGGCTGTTTCAAGTTCTTGTTTCAATTCCTCTTTGATAATATTTCTTACATCCTCATAGGAGAAGGGGCTGACCTCATCCTGGAGTTTCTGTAACTCTGCCGCTACGTCCGGTGGAACGAGATCCGGCCTCATGCTAAGAATCTGAGCCAGTTTCACAAATGTCGGTCCGAGTTCTTCGGCTGCATACCGCAACCGTTCTGCCCTCGACATTGAGGAATCAACATGTTTACCAAACAAGGGAACAATCTTATCACCGAAACGACTAATAAGGTCCTTGCGCGTGACATCCACGACATCACCAAATCCGTACTTCAGGAGAATGCCAAGGATCTGTCGGTAGCGGCGCATATGTCGCCAATTTCGCCCGATTCTAAGAGACATAAATTATTCCCTTCTCATTGGTAACATAGCAAGCCGGCATTTTGTCTCATCATATCCTTCAGCTATTGCCTCACTGGCTCTGTTGAACTCAAGAAATTTGATGTGTGATAAGTTGGGCCGAATCAAGAGATCGGGCGGATCGGCCTTAAGCCTTGTGGCAGAAATTTGCGCTTCCATAATGTTGATAGAGGAGGTCATTACATCAAAAATGCTCGGTAATGGTTCTACGTCCGGACTATGCTTTGTCCAGGACAAAGCAGAAAAATCAATTGCAGCAAGCCTGTTGTTCAAGGCTTCTAATATTCTGTTCTTCTTTTTCGTCACTAGCTGATTTTCTTTCCTCAAATGCGAGACACCCAACTCGGGGGGCGTGTCTTGAATAGATTCCTTCCTGCCAACAATGCCATGGCTCAGGTCAACGGCTATGACGAAATCAGCCCCCATTTCTCTTACGACACTCACCGGAACCGGATTGACCAACCCGCCATCCACCAGAATCCTGCCATTATTTCTTACAGGTGTGAATATACCAGGGATAGAGATGCTGGCCCTGACT
>QNAG01000242.1 GCA_003641415.1 Candidatus Zixiibacteriota bacterium
TCAAAAGGTCCCCCAGGAATGGCTCGCATCAGCGCAAAAGTAAAAAAAGCAACTGCTAATAAAACAGGAATAAATTGCAAAATTCGGCGGACGATATAACGAAACATAGGCTACCTACTTTTTAGGTTTTCTTTTGGGGCGGAGGAATACTCCGCCCCAAAAAAACATACTTTTTGTTTAAACTAATTATTATTCGCGAGCAGCTTCGTCAATAGACCAATTATAGAAATCATTGCCGCCCAAAGACGGGAAGTTGCGGGTCAACCACTGTTGGGTAACATTAACGATGGTGTAATGATAGATAGGCGCATAGGCGACCATCTCTTCGGCGAACATCTTCTCTGCTTGTTCGTAAAGTTCTGCGCGTTTTTCTGGGCTATCAGCAGTGCCAGCGGCAACAGTTAGCTCATTAAATTCAGCGTTATCGGTGCGAACACGGTTCGCGCCTTCGTCAGAGTTGAAGACTTCGTGAATCCAGTTGTTCTCGTCCGGATAATCAGCACACCAACCGAGTCGGAAAATATGAGGTACATCTTCAAGAGGTGTGTCATGACCAATGGTCTTCAAATAAACTTTCCATTCTTGGTTTTCAATACGAACATCTACGCCCAAGTTGTCAGCCCACATTTGTTGAATTGCGGCGGCGATATTGGCGTGACCTTCGCTGGTGTTGTGCATCAAAGTAACGCCTAAAGCATTGAAATCTTCAACAGTCATACCATTCTCATCCAGATATTCTTGAAGAGAAGCTTTTGCTGCATCAGGATCATAAGGCAGTCCGACTTTTCCTGGCTCAGGAGCACCGAAGATGCCGGGAGGGGCAAAACTGGTGGCAGGAATTTGCCCGCCTTTGAGGACATTATCAATCAAGCTTTGGCGGTCAATAGATTGTACAAAAGCTTTGCGAACACGAACATCGTCAAGGGGAGGTTTGGTAGTAACAAAACCATAGTAGTAAGTGCAAACATCAGGAGCTGAGAAAAAATCAGCGCTCAATACGGGATCAGCTTTGACACGGTCAATGTCAGTGGAGGGAACACCAGTGGAATCCAATTCGCCATTTTCATAAAGAGCAAAAGCAGTAGATTCTTCTGTAATCATCAATCCTTCAATACGCTCAATTTGTACCGAATCAGCTTCAATCCAGAGGGGGTTTTTGACAAGATCCAATTCACCACCATGAATCCAAGTTTCTAGAGCGTAAGGACCATTAGAAACAACTAGACCAGCTTCTGTCCATTTTTCTGCCCATCCTTCAATTGCCCATTGAGGCATAGGTTTAGCGACCCACATACCAGCGATGGCTGGGAAATAGCCAGCTTTGCGTGCCAGAGTGAATTGAACGGTTGTGTCGTCTAATGCTTCAACGCCAAGGTCATCAAGGGTCAAATCTTCAGAACCAGCATTGATGTCTGCGGCATTTTTGATCACATAAAGAACATAAGCGTAATCTGAAGCTGTAGCGGGGTCTACTGTTCGTTTGACGCCATAAACAACATCGTTCGCATTTACAAAGCGGGGGTTGCCATCAGCATCAACAACTTGAGATGTTTCACCAGTGATGGGATCATAATTTACCCAAGCAATATCTTCGCGCAGGGTAAAGGTCCAAGTCTGGTTGCCATCGGCATCTTCACCAGATACCCATTCAGTCGCTAAGGATGGGACAACCGCGCCAGAGATAGGGTCAAATTTGGTTAGACCAACGAAAAGATTGGCAATAACGTCAACAGAGGTTGTGTCGGTAGCCAAGGAAGGATCAATTGTTGGGGGTTCTGTGCCCCAGTTCCAGTGAAGAGTTACAGGTTCGGCATCAGGCATCGCTGTTACTTCAACTTCTACCTCTACCTCTTTAACAACCTCAACTTCAACTTCTTTGGTAACTACTTCGGGGGCGGCGGGGGCACCGCAAGCGGTCAACATCATACTGCTAACGATAAGCAGAGAAACGACCAACCATAAGGTATTATTCTTTTTCATTATTTTTCTTCTCCTAATTTAGTTTTTAAAATTGTTCAGAATACTAACGTAAGTACAAGTTTAGTGTATCGGTTTTGAGCGCACCACCTCCTTATATAAAGTAAGCGTAGGAACTGGATAGGTACTTGAGACCTATCGGGATTATTCTTAGTCCACCAAATGACAAGCTACCCAGTGACCATCACGGGCTTCTCGCCACTCAGGTTCTTTCTCTTTGCAAATATCTTTTGCGATTGGACAACGCGGATGGAATCTGCAACCCGAAGGGGGGTTGGAAGAACTGGGAACATCACCTTCTAGGATGATACGTTTACGCGCCCGCTCTCTAGCTGGGTCAGGGATAGGGATAGCAGAGAGCAGTGCTTGAGCATAGGGATGCAAAGGTTCACCATAAAGTTCATCACGGTCAGCTAACTCAACAATTTTACCCAAATACATCACCGCAGTTCTGTCTGCAATATGGCGCACCATGCTTAAATCATGTGCAATGAAGAGATAAGTCAAATTGAACTCTTCTTGGAGTTCTTCCAGCAAGTTAACAACTTGTGCTTGAATAGATACATCTAAAGCCGCAATGGGTTCATCACAGACAATGAATTTAGGGTTCAGTGCTAAAGCACGCGCTATGCCAATTCGTTGGCGTTGTCCGCCAGAGAATTCGTGGGGGTAGCGGCTGATAAAGTAGGGATTAAGCCCAACGAGGGCAAGCAACTCTTTAACACGTTCACGCCGCTCTTTTTTGTTCCCGATACGATGTACTTCTAAAGGTTCTGCAATAATGCTTCCGACCGTCATCCTCGGGTTCAAAGAGGCATAAGGATCCTGGAAAATAATTTGAAGATCACGACGATATTCTCGCATTTTGTAGTCGCTTACTTCGGTTAGATCCTTACCATTATAAAAAACCTTGCCGGAGGTAGCACGATGAAGTTGAAGAATTGTACGTCCGGTTGTCGATTTACCACACCCACTTTCACCGACCAACCCTAGCGTTTCACCTTCTCGAATTTCAAAAGAGATTTTATCAACGGCTTGTACTGCTCCGACTTCTTTTTGAAAAATAATACCGCGTGTAATAGGGAAATGCTTGGTGAGATTATCTACTTTGATTAATACTTTTTCTTCATTCATCGAAGTCCACCTGTGTCTACATCTATCCAGCAAGCGATTTTGTGTTCTGGGGAGATTTCTTCTAGATGAGGATTATCTACGCGGCATTTGTCTACAGTAAAAGAGCAACGCGCGGCAAAGGGACAACCTTTAGGTAGGTCTATTAAATCTGGCGGTAAACCTTTAATGGATTCCAAGTCTTCGCCGACACTACCATCTATACGCGGAAGGGAACGTAAAAGGGCGGCTGTATACGGATGGCGTGGATTTTCATAAAGTTCATCAACAAATGCGGATTCAACAATAAAACCCGCGTACATCACATTAACGCGATCAGCCAAGCCCGCTACGACACCAAGATCGTGAGTAATCCAAATGAGTGCCATCCCAATTCGTTTTTGTAAACGCTGAATGAGATCAACTATCTGAGCTTGAATAGTCACATCTAACGCTGTTGTTGGTTCATCTGCAATTAGAACAGAGGGATTACAAGCTAATGCCATCGCAATCATCGCTCGCTGGCGCATCCCCCCAGAAAATTGATGTGGATAATCTCTAAGTCGGGCTTCGGCATCAGGAATGCCTACCATTTCGAGCAATTCTGCCGCTCTTTTTGTCGCTCCTGTGTCGCCCATTCCTAAATGAAGTTTCAGGGGTTCTTTTAGTTGAAAACCAATCGTTAGAACAGGGTTTAGCGAAGTCATGGGGTCTTGAAAAATCATTGCTATTTCACTACCGCGTACTTTTCGCATATCCTCTTTTGACAGTGCCATGACATCTATATCTTTAAAGAATAGGCGATCAGCTGTGATTTTAGCCGGCGGCACATTAAGTAGGCGCATTACAGATAACATGGAAACACTTTTCCCGCATCCACTTTCTCCTACAATCGCCAAAGTTTCCCCCTCACGCAAAGATAGCGAGATGCCATTTACCGCTTGCACAAGACCATCGTCTGTACTGAACTGCGTGTGTAAGTTTTCAACTTCTAAAATTACAGACTTCTCATCTACAGCCATAATTCTCCTTGTTTCAAGTCAAAGAAATACCGTTCACAGCTCAAGGGTACCTTCAGGTATACCAAACTGTGTTTCAGTTTTGACAGATATAAGTAAATTCTTTTTGGAACTTTACGATTATACCTAATTCTGTGCAACCGTCAACCGCTCTATCCAGCA
>QNAG01000243.1 GCA_003641415.1 Candidatus Zixiibacteriota bacterium
CCTCTGTCTGCCCCATGGTGTATCTCCCTGATTTCTCACTTTAATCTCCTGTATTGACAATGAGCATAAAAACTATATTGACATAAAAACTATATTGACATAAAAACTATTCACATGTATGATGCGTATAGTTTTTATACCCTTTCTATAAAAAAACTTCAAGCTGTTAACACACCAAATCTTCAAACTTCGTTAATACAACAAGTCTGCAAGCTCTTTGACAATCGAATATGCCAAATCTTCAAACTTCGTCAACACAACAAAAGGAGATTCTATTTGATAGATGATTTCGAAAAAAAAGTAATGTGCGGCTATCTCATCAATTTGTTCCGTGCTCCCCAAACGACGCCACAACTGTTTCTTGAGATTTGTGAGTGGCTTGAAGATCACCTGGAAGACATTATTGTTGGAGGCAATAGCAAAAAAATCTGGGGGATGCTGGATGATTATAAAGAGGCTGCCACAGAACATTCTGGGGTTAAACTCCGTCAGAAAAAAATTAGAATAGAGATGATCTCCCTATTAGCAAAAATAATTTATGAATGTGGTGACAATCAATCCAGCCCGCTGGAAACTGCTCTGAATGCATTTGGTCAAGGGCTTAAGCTTGATGCAGATGATCAACGTATTTTTAATTTAATTGCACGCTACAAGATCTACAAGGGGGTAAATAATCTTTCTAATAGATTTGGTAAAAATAATGGAACACCTCTGCAAATAATTTCTCTGTTCACCGGACTGAATAAACAGATTGTTTCATCGAGATTGAAGAATAGCGGCGGCCTGGTCTCCTCCGGCTTAATTCAATTACAAAATCACAAGGGAATCTGCCTGACTGATAGCTTTGACATCCCAGAACCTATTGCTGACGCACTCTTAAATTCTTGTGATAGTCCTTATGATATTCGTACCCATATTCTCGGGTTGCCCCTGCAATCTGAATTGGATTGGAATGATTTCTCTCATTTGTCAGACAGCCGTAGCCGTCTCTCCAGTTTCCTACAAAACTCACTTCAGCAAAATCAGACCGGGATCAATGTTTTACTCTGGGGAGCTTCAGGGACCGGGAAAACTGAATTTTGCAAAACGTTGGCACAACAGATAAATTGCAGCCTGTATGCTGTTGGTATTGGAGAAACTGATGATGAGTGGGGGAACCCGAATCGGATAGAGCAATTGAACATCATGCGCCTGACTCAAAGCCTCCTGCGCTATCAAAACGATAGTCTTTTGATGTTTGATGAACTGGATGATCTATTTGTGCAATCAGAATTTCATAGTTTTCTTACAGGCGATTTACCGTTGTCTCCAAAGGTCTTCACCAATCGGTTTTTGGAGAACAATCCTGTTCCAACGATCTGGATTATTAACGATGTCTCGGTGTTAGACAAAACAATTCTCCAGAAGATGTCATTAATTCTAGAGATCAAAAGTCCACCAAAATCCTCCCGTGAAGGTGCCTGGAACAAAATCATTGCTAAGCATAAGCTTAAACTGCCTGATACTGCGGTGACCGAGTTAATGTCCCTCGACGCATCTGCAGCGATCATTGATAATGCAGTCAGATTTTCTCAAATCAATGGGCAGGGGACGGATGACATCTTGTTTGCTACCCGAGGTGTTATCAACGCGATCAACGGGCCAACCAAGCAGGATGAAAAACCACAGCAATCACCTTACTGCTCAGATCTTGTCAATGCTGATATGGATCTTAATGCCCTCGTAACCCAACTGAAGCAATCTGAACAACATCAGTTTTCGCTCTGCCTCTATGGTCCTCCTGGGACTGGGAAAACAGAATATGTGAAACACCTGGCCGATCAATTAGGAATGGAGGTTCTGGTGAAAAGAGCGTCCGATCTCATCAGCTCTTTGGTTGGTAAGACAGAGCAGAAAATTGCTGCGGCCTTTAAGGAAGCTCAGGATAAAGAGAGTTTTCTGATATTTGATGAAGCCGATTCACTGCTCGGGGATCGAAACCATGCGCGGCACAGTTGGGAAATCTCTCAGGTCAATGAAATGTTGACTTGGATGGAATCTCATCCGTTGCCTTTCGCCTGCACAACAAACTTGATGAAACGACTCGATCAAGCCTCGTTGAGACGCTTTACTTTTAAGGTTGGGTTCAGAGCTTTAACTCAGAATCAAACTCTCTTAGCATTCAGTGAATTCTTCGGGGTCAGCGCTCCAATAACAGCTAATGATTTTTCAGATCTGACTCCTGGAGATTTTGCTGTTGTCCGCAAAAAAGCTGAAATCATAGGGACCCTTGACAACCCTGAAGAGTTGGCAAGGATGCTTAAACTGGAATCTTCAGTTAAAAAGAGTCCGACTAAACAGATAGGATTTGCAATTCACTGATCTCAACCAAGAGCGCCAGTTTGTTCTCCGATAAAGTGTCCGATTCCGGCAACGACATTTAACTGTTGCTTGCGGAATCGGACAGATTTCGTGCCTTACTGCCCCAATGATTACACTTCAAACAATATAGAATTATAATAAATGTTGACTAATAATTGATAGTGTTTTAGTCTTTTAATCGCTGCAGGTGAATGGTTAGGGGGAGTCAGGCCATAATATAAACCTTGATGTGGAAGAGCCATGTTGTCAGAAAACTCAATATCAAAAAATATCTTACAAAATCTCGCTTCAACCTTGTGCTAGAGTGCCCCGCCAAACTGTACGTCGCAAGCGGCGGGGCATACAACCCCCAAGGGATTAAAGGATACATCTCGGTTAGACTTTCAGTGTCTATATAGTCGTCCCTGAAAAATTCGAAATAGGCCCTCCTTCGAACGCAAAGCGGGAGTCCTGATTTCGGCAGCATCATCTCAGATTGTCGTCCCCACAAACACGGTGGACGTTCTCAGCGGCGATAGAAGCATTTTGAGCCGTAACAGCTCTTTGAAAAGAAGCCGATAGATAGCCCGCAGCAGCTTTCTCAGGTTGAAACCGCAAGCGGCCAGGATAGCGTTCATCTTGTCGCCATCGCTACCTTTGAGATAGTTGCGATCCATACGGTTATCATGCTTCATGTGGCCGATCACCGGCTCGATGGCGCTTCGTCGTTTGAACCAGCGCCACTCGCTCGGTTTCATGCTCTTCTTACGCCGCCCGGCCATGTGAATTAAGGTGGTGCCGAGCTGTTTCGGGTTACCCTTGTAGCCCTTGTCGACGTAGGCGTTGCCTGCATCCCAGCCGACAACACGTTTCATCTGCTCCAGCG
The DNA here is from genome assembly GCA_003641415.1 of Candidatus Zixiibacteriota bacterium. Lineage (GTDB taxonomy): Bacteria > Zixibacteria > MSB-5A5 > GN15 > FEB-12 > B120-G9. The sequence continues at coordinate 3,227 of QNAG01000243.1, forward strand.
CCCCCTTGAGGGTATGACCATCAAAGGGATTGTCGTGCAACGCTTCGGCACCGACGATCCAGTTGTCTTTCGAGGTGGTCACAACAGACACCTTGCAGCCGAACTCGTATTTCTTGTGAACCTTTCCCTTGGCGATACACTCAACCTCGGGAGCATGAAGGCTGTAGAGCTTGTTTTTGTCGTGCCGCTGCTGGGTCAAGATCCGCTTGGCGTGAGCGAGCAATTCGGTCAGTTGCTCGTCTGGTTGCGGACAGTTGCGCAGGATGTTGCGATACACGCGACCCAGGTAGTTCTTCAGCTTCTTCTGCTCTTTCTTGGCCCGTTTCATCTGCCGGGCATGGGCGTAACGGCCATTCATGATCAGGGCCTTCTTCCCGAGCCGCAGATAGCTCTGTCGCAACGGGATGCCTCGGTCTCTGGCAGCCTTGACCAGCAGAACCCGGGCTTTGTGGTACAGCCGTGAATCGGTCGGATAGGCTATCGCCTTCTCCTGCACCGTGGTGTCGACGTTGACCCGCTCCATGTGGCGTTCCATCAAGTACTCTTCGCGTTTGGCCGTTGCCAGTGTCTCGCTGAGCAGTTGCTCCATCTCCTTCGGCCCGATCCGTTGCCGCCAGCGTGTCATAGAGGTCGGGTCGACCGGAAGTTGGTGGATGAAGAACTCGAACCCACAGAAGTACTGCCAATACGGGTTTTCCAGCAGCCCGGCGACAACCGATTCGTCACTTTCGTTGAAGGCATGCTTCAGATAATGCAGGCCGACCATCAATCGCGTTGGCTTGCCGGGACGTCCCTTCTTCTCAGAATAAAGGGGGCCGAACTTATTATCAAAGACCTCCCAGTCGATCTGATTCGCCAGCACGAACACCGGGTGCTTCCGGTTAAGAATCTGGTCAAGCCGGGAGCGGAACAGGTCATCCTGGCGACTCGGTTGCGGAGCTTTTGGTTTCATAAAATCACCACGTTTTGAGGGCTGAAGTACTGTACTTGGTGATTTTAACAATTTTACGATGCAAATTTAAGCAATAATTGCAA
>QNAG01000244.1 GCA_003641415.1 Candidatus Zixiibacteriota bacterium
GATTCTGTAAAGGCTCAGGTATTCCTGGACTACCAATCGGAGAAAACACAGTCAGCTTTTAGTGATTATATTGCTCGTTTGGCCAAAACAGAAAAGGTCGAGTTCCTGGATCAAAACGTAAAATAAAACATGAATTTTCCTCGTTATTACATATTTATTTGGGTCTTGTACTTATTGTTATCTGCAGGAGTGTTTGCTCAGAGTGAAGTGGATACCGTCTCCTCTCTGCCCGGGGTAGAAATAAAGACTTCTGTGGATCGGGCTGATATGTATGTTGGTGACCTGATTACATATAAGTTAATCATTATTCATGATTCCACATTCAAACTTGTACCGCCGCCGCTGGGCGCCAATTTGGGAGCCTTCGACGTCAAGGATTATCAGCCCGATGTGGTTACAGCTCTTGAGGATGGTCGAATACAAAGCGAGAACACGTTTATTCTGAGCACTTTTACTACCGGAGACTACGTCATTCCGCCAATTCCTGTCGTTTTCGAACTACCTGACAGCACCCGTAAAGTAATGGTCTCGGAAATAGTGCCAATAAAAGTAAACTCGCTTTTATTGAATACTGATGATTCCTTGGACATTAAGCCACTTAAAGCGCAGTATGAGTTTCTGCGGGATATGACTCGGTACTACCTGTGGGGTGTTGTAGGTATACTTGTATTGTTGGTGATTGGTCTGATTATTTGGTGGCGGTTGCGAAGGAAGAGAAGCGAGGGTGAGCTGGAAGATCTCCGTCCGCCGTGGGAGATTGCCTTTGAGCGACTGGCGGTTCTTCAGGGGAAGAATCTCATCGACGGCGATGGCCATAAGCTCTATTACGCTGAACTATCTGAGATAGCTCGCTGGTATCTCGGTCGTGTCTATCATCGCAACGTGCTTGATATGACTACCGAGGAGTTCATGAATCAATTTGAGAACCTCGCTCTACCATCTGGTATCTATGATGATACTATTAAGTTTATGCTCTTTGCAGATTTGGTAAAGTTTGCCAGGCTTGAGCCTGAGAATGGACGTCCAGAATCTGACTTTGAGAATGTTCACACCATAGTGGAGAAAATCCGTTCCGATCAAATGCAGCGTCTGGCAGTTGCAACTGCTGCCGACGATGAGTCCGAGAGAGAAGGGGTCATATCCCCTCCCGGGGAGGCGTCATGAACATTGAGTTTGGCGGCTTCTCCGTGAATATGCTTGATTTAATTGATGTCAATATCCCACCTGTGATTATTTTCGTGATTGGCGCACTGGTGATATTTTCCATGATTCTGTACCACCTCAAGTACCGGAGATTCAAATCGACCTCTATTAAGTATTCGGATATCCGCATTGTTAAAAGAGCAGCCCTGAGCAGTCGACAGCGCTTCCGTTTTGTTCTTCTGGTGTTACGAGTGTTGGCGGTGGCGGCATTTGTGCTTGCCTTTGCCCGTCCCAGATCAGGAACCGAATATCAGGAAGTGACTTCGGAAGGAATTGATATTATGATGGCGCTTGACGTGTCCTCGTCGATGCAAGCCGAAGATTTCAAACCAAACAACCGTTTGTTTGTAGCTAAAGAAGAGATTAAGAAATTCATTGAGAAGCGTATCAATGACCGTATCGGACTGGTTGTGTTTGCGCGATATTCATTTACTCAATGCCCTTTAACTACTGATTACGGGGTGTTACTTAACTTTGTTGATCAAGTCGATTTTGGATTGGTTGAAGACGGCACCGCCATCGGTATGGCTCTGGCTAATTCCGTCAATCGTCTTCGTGAATCCGAAAGTGAAAGTAAGGTTATAATCCTTTTGACTGATGGCGACAACAACGCTGGGGAAATTGATCCGGTTACTGCAGCTAACCTTGCAGCCGCTTTCGATATTAAAATATATACCATTGGGGCGGGAAAGTCCGGACGGGCATTGTACCCCTACCAGGACCCAATATTCGGCAAACGCTACGTTTATCAGCCAACTAAAATAGATGAGGAGACACTTAAGAAAATAGCAGAGCGTACTGGTGGAAAGTACTTCCGCGCCCGTTCCGGGGAGGAACTCGAAGGGATTTATGAATTGATAGACCAGATGGAAAAGACGGAAATTGAAGTTGCGGCTCATATCCAGTACAAAGAACTCTTTTACTATTTTGTTTACCTTGGGCTGATGTTACTGGTGCTTGAAATGTTGTTGGCTAATACTTATTTTCGCAAATTACCATGAGGAATCGGGGATAAAAGATGCGTTTTGCCGAACCTACAAATTTCCTTTTACTTTTGGGTGTATTGGCTTTGGCTGTTTTTGTCCTATGGGCACTTAGTAGGAAAAAACGTCTTTTGCAAAGATTTGGTGACCTGCCCTTGATTATGAAAAATGCGCCATACATTTCTTTCGCCCGTCAGGGCAGCAAGGCTGCCTTCTTATTGCTGGCTTTGGTGCTTATCGTTTTCTCATTGGCGCGGCTACAGTTTGGAACGCACCTTGAGATGCTAAAACGGGAGGGAATAGACCTTATGGTGGCTCTTGATGTCTCCAATTCGATGCTGGCTCGTGATATGAAGCCCAACCGTTTAGGAAAAGCCAAACAAGAGATACAGACAATTGTTGATCGATTAAAGGGAGATCGCATCGGTTTGGTAGTATTTGCCGGAGAGGCTTTCATTCAGTGTCCACTAACACTCGATTATGCTTCAGCAAGTTTTCTGCTGCGTGCAGCAGATGAGACTTCAGTTAGCGTTCAGGGAACTTCTCTCTCGTCAGCAATAGAGATGACCACTCGTGCCTTCAACCAGCAGGAGAAAAAGCACAAAGTTATGATTTTGCTTACTGATGGGGAAGATCAGGAAGGAGGGGTTATACAAACAGCAGAGGAGGCTCGTAAAGAGGGGGTTAAGATATACACCGTTGGTATCGGAAATCCAAATGGGGAACCTATTCCAATAATTGATCGTAATGGAAAGCAGGTAGGTTTCAAAAAGGACGGCAATGGTGAAGTGATTATGACCCGTCTGGACGAAGTCACGCTGCAGAAAATAGCTCTGGCAACCGGAGGTAAGTATTATCACTCCTCTGCAGGTGAGATGGAGTTGGATCGGATCTTTGAAGAGATTGCAAGTTTTGAAAAAAAGGAATTGGAAGGTACTTTAGTAACCCGTTACGATGACCGCTTTCAATGGCCATTATTGCTGGCCATACTTATGGTAGTTGGTGAATTCTTTATTCCTGAGAGGAAGAAACCACGAAAAGGGATTGTCTGATGAAGATTTCATGGGTTACAATTATAACGTTATGGTTGTTCTTTTTTACAAGTATAAGTTGGGCTGATGACTACGTTAATCTGGTTCAGGAAGGGAACAAGGCATTTACTGATTGTGAATACAAAACGGCTATGGAAAAGTATCACGCCGCTGAAACAGAGATCCCTGAATCACCTGAGCTGTTCTATAACATCGGCGGAGCAGCATTTAAGCAGGGAGATTACGAGCAAGCTGTTGACAATTATACAAAGGCGCTTAACACTACTGATATAGCTATAGAAGCCCAGGCTCGCTACAATCTTGGCAACACCTATTTTCGTATGGGTGACTACCAGAATGCTATTACAAGTTATGAAAAGTCACTTGAAATCAATCCTGAGGATCTGGACGCTAAGTATAATCTCGAATTAGCCCGCAAAATGCTTAAGGAAAACACTAAACCTCAGCAGCAGGAACAACAACAGCAACAGAATAAGCAGGAGCAGGAAAACCAACAGGATCAACAGAATAAAGATCAGCAGGAAAATAAGCAGGACCAACAAAATCAGGATCAGCAAGAAAAGCAGCAAGAAAAGCAGCAAGACCAACAGAATCAGGACGAACAGCAACAACAAAAGCAGCAGCAACAAGAGAAAAACGAAATATCCAAGGAAGATGCAGAGCGAATCCTCAACGCATTGCGCGATGATGAACAGGATATTCAGAAGAAGATCAAACGGCAGAAGGTCGCTGGGAACTACAGTGGGAAAGACTGGTAGAGTATGATCGCGAGTAAACGCATAATAAGGATTGTTTTCTTGTTGTCATTATTGGTCTGTATTGTAGCCGGTATTGCAGGAGCAACTGGAACCACTGATGATATCACTCTTACTGTCTCTCTCGACAGGGATACGATTGGTCTCGATGAACACGCCACGCTTCAGATAATTGTTGAAGGCTCAACTCAGGATCTTCCCAACCCGCGGATTCCGACGCTGGCCGCATTCGAAGTATACTCTCAAGGGCGGTCA
>QNAG01000245.1 GCA_003641415.1 Candidatus Zixiibacteriota bacterium
ATGTTCTTCATTATGATGACCTGGGGCGTTATAAACGACGTATCACCCCGTTTATAAGATGGGAGCCATTGCCAATTCTTAAACCAAGGGATTTTTGAGGAAATAAAACGTTGTTGGTTTGGTTCCTCGCAGTATGAAGGGGATTTAGACGTGTTCCTCATCCCACATATCTCTATAAGCTAAAACATATTCTGCTGCAGAGTGGGGATCTATGGCATAATAATGCCTACAGAGTTTTTTGAAAAGGATCAGAATGCACTCATCAAAAGCGAGATCGAGCAAGTTATCCAGAGTATGCTCGATTAGTTTAATATCCTGGCTGTTAGTTTCAACAATACTGTCAACCAATGGAGTATTGAGAATTACAGCCTCTTCAACCAGGTTTTGACAGTAAAGAAACAAATTTCCTATTCGTTTAACCAGAGTATCAGAGTTTTCCTTGTTGTGACCCATTTATCCCAACCCGTTCCTGAAAAGTTTTCTCGCAAGTATCATCCGATATCGCAAGATCATACTCACGCAATATCGTTCTCAACTGTCGCAACTGCTGCGAGATACCTGAGATGAATTTAATGGTTTCGGGTTCCAGTTGAAATCCGAAAAACTGTTCATCTTCCCCCACTACCGGTTTATTCCACGAAATAGCATTATATTTGATATCCTGCTCTAATTGCTCTGCGATAGAATCGAGATATGAGTCCTCGTAATTAAAATGACCGCCACTCATTGTTTCCTCCTGTTGCATTGGTAGTAGCAAAAACGCCTTATCACTTCACTCTGTAATAGGCCGAAGATGGGTTATTTGATTCGCACGGTCTCGTTTGGGTTGTTCATGACACTTAATGCTTATTCATTGCTGTAAAATATTGCTTTCCTAAAGCAGTGAGGCGATAGCGCTGCTGGTCTCGACTTGATCCCGGAGGCTATTGTCACTTGGTGTCGACCTGGTAATGGTGAGCTCAATGTATTGACCAACGTCTGTAACAGTAACAATACGAGGCAGAACCTGCGCATTCCTTAGTCATTGTTGTTTACTTTCTGCATTGTTGTGTATGCCTGCTGCGGGTGAGTTGGTGCCGTTGGGAATGCTAATCCTAGTCGTCCTTGCTCCACTAGATGTTTGAGGTAATGTTGCCGTAAGGCATCAGGGGTTCGGTTTACTGACTGTGCTAAAACTTGTAATGTTAAGTAGTAGCCTTCGCATAACGAAAGAATAATTTCCTCCATTTCTATTTTCGGTATTTTTTTCCTCGATTGTGCTTCGTTTGCTTTGGCTGCTAGTCTTTGCTTAACTTCCGAGGTGAGTAGTTGCAAATCATCAATTAACGGATTAACAATTCCACTTACTATCAACCAACCTTCTTCTGCTCGTCTAGAATGTTCGGAGCTTTCCTTCAAATGTTCGGAGCTCTTCTGCAAATGTTCGGAGCTCTCTTCCAAATGTTCGCAGCTCTCAGTAATAATTGGCGATGCTTCTCCAAAAACCTGCTCTGGTGTTGGGAGTGTTTGCCCTGGACGGTGATAAACGGTACCACGCCCATGCCCGCTCGATTTTAGCCAGCCCGCCTTGACAAGACGCTGGAAAGCCTGTGTTAAGTCATGGGCGTGATCATCAGAAATTTCCATTATCCGGTGGTGTGTTGCAACCTGTTCAGTTGCTACAGTCACAAGGATTAATCGATCCAATTCCGGCAAGTTATCATATGCACTTCCAAGGTGCGCTCTGAGCCTAGTCACAACTTCTACTGGGAAAAAGTCTATCATTCGCAATTCCAAAAGTGTTTGCTCGGGGTCGTCTTTTTCATAAAGAGCTGGTGGACGCCAGTCGCAACTCTTCCAGCCGCTGAATATTTTCGGGACTCCAGAGCCCGCTCGTTCGCCTAAGCCAATCATAAGAAACATTTGATGAATTATACGGTTACGACAATCGCTTTCACCACCCAGAATGGCCTGTTCGACAGATATTCGCATATTGCCTGGATTACGAAAACCAAACAAATCTGGTCGTTTCACAACCAGCACCGAGACCCTGCCGCTGTAATCTGCATGTACAAGGGTGTTTACCAAAGCTTCACGAATAGCCTCATGAATCGGTGTGTCATCCTGACGCTGACCGTCTTTTAATGAAAAAGGGACTTTTATATCAGTGGTAAGTTTTCTGTATACACGTCGATAAAAATCAAAAAGGTTTCCAGACCAGGTACCATCGGGAACAAGTCGATCGATCCAGCGTAATTCCGTTTTTGCCTCGAGCCGTTCCTGATAATCAACAAAATAATGTGGCACTGCATCCTGAATTGCCTCCCAGTTACCAAACATCAATAAACCTGCCAGGGTAAGCCCTTCTTCACCAGATTGCCTGTCACGACGCCACCCTTTAAGATGTCTCAGTAAGCTGGTATCGTTATCTTCCAACCAGACGTGGCCGGGCTTGGCCACCCGTAATATCTGGCGATAGGCTAACAGACTATCAAGATCAATATCACCTATTCCAAAGCCAGGCAGAATACGATTATCGCGTTCATCTTCCACCTGTTCAGCCAACATTCTTTTGACGGTTTCATCATCACAAGGCCTGTCGCCTTCATGGAGACGCCGGTAGGTATTCCCGTTAAAGGGATTACCTCTCAAATAAACAGGTTTCTGTTTTCGATTGGCAGCAGGAATATGGATATGGATAAGTTTTTTGTCTCCGATGCGGATGATTGTTACATTTTCATCGCTCAACAGATTATTGCTTACTTTCTGTCGGTTATTCAGATGATTAAACAGAACGGTAACTACTCGTTCTGGATCAAGCAGGCCGTGTAAAGAGAACTGCCCTTTCTTTTCTTTAACACCAAGCAGGACACTGCCACCATGGGTATTGGCAAAGGCGCTGTAGGTGGGCCAGAAATCGGTGGGTAACTGCCCCTTCCCGTTCTTTCCCGCTGCCAGCTTACATTCCAAATCAACAGATTCAGAAAGTGCTTCAATATCTGATAGGGTGCGGATGTTAATCATACAGGTTCCCCGATTGTTATTGAATTTCCGACAACAATTGTACACCTGGGCGGGTTATTATTTTCTCTGGGAATGTCATATGAATGTAATGTTTTCCTGTTTTTCTTGTGAGCAGTGGCCACAGTCTTCCCAATAGCTGTTGCAGGCGGGACAACTGAATTCAGTCTGAGTGAATTCGCGCTTCCTGAAAATTGTAATTATTGAAAAGCAAGATGTTCCGCTCCCTGTTCCGCAATATTATAAAAATGCTGGAAAACCGCTTCTGCTTTGTGACCAAATAGTTCATGGTCGTATGAATTCGGGAGATCAGCATTAAGGACTTCCCGTATTTCCTGTCGAACTTTTTGCTGACTCTGCAATTCTTTATGCCACTCCTGGATTAGCACACTATCTCTGGCATCTTTTAATTTATGCAAGAGGTGCTTGGCGGCGAGTTTCACCTTCTGTTTTTCTGCCTTGGTCAGCTTTTCCTTTTTGAGTAGGTCAAATATTTCCAGTTCTTCTTCGCTCATGCCCTCACGCGCAGCCCGGTTGTGTTCTTCACTGAGGTTTTCAGCCTCTATAGTCAATTGTTCATACGCTTTTTCAATGGAAATCGAGCCGGAATTGTAGTCGTCGATAATTCTTTCAAGCCGTTCTAAAAAAGTGCCTCTGGTCTTGTTTTCCTTCATCATCTGCCTGAGTTTTATCTGCATAAACTGGCTTAGATCAGCAAATTCAATATTCTTGTGTTTTTTCTCTTTGAACTCCTGGCGCAGCAGTTCAAAGTTAAGTTTTCCTAGATTGATCTGGCTTGATCCGTTAATTGTGTAACGCCGATTCTCTCTGGTTTGCAGATCCCCTTTTCCAAGAATAGAACTATCCAGTAATTCGTCCAGCTTTTCCCTTGTCCGCTCAATCTGTTCATCCTGATCAACATTTCGATCCACAACTTTACGCAAATACTCAAAGACATCACGGGATTTTTTTATCTCAGGTCTGTTGTATATCTCAGGTTTTGCAGAATCATAAAGAGAAGAGATACTATTTACAAACAAGTTGATCTGATCTCGATATTCATTTTTTTCCAAAATCTTGTCTGCATAGTCGTTAAACAACTCCACTTCTTTAAAGCCTTTCTCGCCAAGATCAAGGATCGCATCAATATCGGCCCCCAGCCTCAAACAGTACTTCTTTGCTTGCTCGATGGCTTCTTCAAGGAGTTTTAGTAACTCCTCAAATTCTTTAACCGGAAA
>QNAG01000246.1 GCA_003641415.1 Candidatus Zixiibacteriota bacterium
ACTGCCCGGCTGATTTTCTCCGCCTGCACCGTCCGCTGTCCGGCATCCATCGCATGAATTGCCTGGCGACAGAAACGGATTGAACCATCATAGAGGAGAATCAGAATCTGCTCTGGAGAGGAGTTCAAAATCTGATTATTTTGATATTGGTTCACATAGGCATTCATTAGTTACGACTCCATAAATTTTCAAGCCCTTTGAGCTGGGAGGTCAAAAAATCACTTTGACTATTCATACCACTAACCAATTCTTCCATAGCAGAAAACTTTTTCAGCATCGTTCTTTCTTTCTTTTCTAGACGAAGCTCAATCTGCTGAATTCGTTCATCAATTTTTTTAAGTCTTGACTGGGTACTCTTTTTATTTACTGCATAAAAGCCATCAATTGAATCTATTTTACCTTCTATATAATTCTGAAACTTTGCAGCAATTCCCTCACTACCCCCCTCACCGACGAGAAGCTTATCTAAGCCTTCAAGGTTGTTCTGGATGACACTTGACAAAGTTTCATCATTTAGCTTAATCGTTCCATCTTTTTGTGTTTCCAATCCAATCTGTGACAACGCAACAAAACTGCCTGAGTTATTATTTGTGGTCGTCAAAAGACTTTGCATCCGTCTCTTAATCGAGTTCATCCCAGGATCACCTCCCAGAATACCGCCACCAGAACCATCTTGTACTGATTGTGACCCGATAAAAGACATCACATCATTATATCCCTGCACAAACGTTTCAATTTGTGACTTGATCGCCGCTTCATCCAGAAAAACAGAAATCGGCGTCGTTGTCCCTTCTTCTGCCTGAGTCAAATCCAATGACAAACCCGGAATCGCCTCACTCAGGGTATTGCTATTAGAGTAGATATCAATGGTATCGACCCGAATGTGTGCCTGTGACGCTGCCTGCGTTTCTGTCAAACCAAGTGAGTCATAGCCACCGCTGAAATTTGTAGAATTTATGATCCCACCATTATCTAATGATAAAATAAAATTATCACCATCGGCTATAATAGAAGCAGTAATCCCTGTTGTTGCGGTTTCAGCATTAATTGCATCCATAATATCGGTCAGGGAATTATTTGCTTCATTCAGGCTAATTTGGTGGCCAGAAAGATCCAGTGTCCCACTGCCAAAATAATCTGCTGTCTGTGAACTGAATCCTCCAGTCTGTAACTGGGCACTTACATCGCCATTATAGGATGGTAAAGTTGAGGTCAAGGAAAAATCGGTTGCAACTGTTTCGCCGGTCAAAACCAGACGGTAGGGATTGTCGGTTCCATCATTGATAATAGAGGCATTCACTCCAACATCGGCATCATTAATCGCCTGCATAATCCCTTCAAGGGAATTGTTGGTTTCATCAATCGTAATAGTGATGGGATCGTTTTCGCCGAAGGTCAAGGTCATCTCACCCAAACCAAAATTTTGAGCATCCTTACTCGCATAACCTTGACTCACATTTTTCTGTACTTGAGCCAATGAGACAACTTCCACTTGATAACTGGCTCCCGGGAGCGCTTCGGCACTAGCAGTGACAGAAAAGAACTCTTCATTCGAAGCCGAAATTGACTTCCTCCGCAAATCATCACTAGACCCAAGGGATTCGCTACTCGCCAGAAAGTCTCTCAGCCTGCCATCAAGAGCACCATAGGCGGTATTACGAGATTCAAACCACGTCCTGTCTGTTTGTAGACGGGTAATCGGCTGACGCTCTAGAGCCATCAATTGGTCAACAATAGCATGTGTATCTAGACCTGTTGCCAGACCACCGAATGTGATGGACATACTTATCTCCCTTGTAGCAACAAAAGTGATGCTACATTTCTATGCACAACATCGTAGACTGGAAATCTGCCACCAAAATATATCCCCATACAATACAGATAACATGATGGTCAGTGCCCAACTTACTCAGCCTAAAATTTAGCCTTCAGTATCAACAAGATTGCCACGCAAATCTGCCAAGGCCTCAGTAAGATCTAAAAGCTCCTCTGACGGTACCTGGCGAATCACCTCACCATTTTCACGATTGACAATCTTGACGATCAAACCATCTGATCGCTCATCATTCTCAAACCGGACACTGTATAGACCATCTTCAGTCAATGACTTAATCTGTTGCAGCAATTCTTCAGGTTGCACTTGCTTTTTCTCAACCTGTTCGCTCTGAACCAGATCGACTGCTTTTTTTCTTGAATCATTAACTTGATCTGAAGCCTTGCTCAACTGGAATTGTCCAGTTGTTTGTAAATTGATAGCCTCAACGTTCATCATCTCATCCTCCCCCTGTTACATATTAATTTTATAATCAGGGAAAAATGGGGACCGGATAAACCGATCCCCAAATTGTTAGTCGTTCAATTAACCGAGCAGTGAAAGAGCTAGTTGTGGCATTTGATTTGCCTGTGCCAGAATTGACACACCAGCTTGCTGCAAGATATTGTTCTTGGTCATTGCCGAAGTTTCCTGAGCGATATCGGCATCAAGAATCCGTGAACGTGCTGCTGAGAGGTTCTCGGAAACATTCTGCAGGTTAGCGATGGTCGATTCAAAACGGTTCTGAACCGCACCAAGATCGCCACGGCTAGTATCGATTTGTGCAATAGCACGGTCGATATTGGAAATTGCGTCATTTGCTCCACTCTGAGTGGAAATATCCACGTTGGTCATGGAGTTTGTGGTCGTTACCGAAGTTGTTCCGGCAGTAAAGGTCATTCCTGAACCAGAAGTCGTACCAGTATTAATAACAACGGCATCATTACTGCTCAGGGATACTGAGCCAACAATAACTTCATCTTGGGCCGTAGTAAGGTCAAGACTCGCAAAAAGGGCTTCCCCATTACCATCTGCCTCCAGTTGAATATTTCTCCCATCAGCCGCAGTTAAAACCATCTCATTTGAAGAATTCATTTCTGCTGAAACACCGGTCTGATTGGACACAGCATTAATGGCATCAGCGAGAGCATCATCAGCATCAGCGGACTGAACATCAGCTAAAGTGATGTCCACACCATTAATAGAAAATTCTGAAGCAGCAATGCCATCATTATCAGCACTAACCGCACCAAGATTTACCGTTGTTGCATTTGCTGTCGCTGTCACACCCGTTGTAGCAGAGAATGCATTAACACCAGCGGCAACAGCCATAGCGGAGTTATCATCATCAGTTGTAGACAGATTATCTGAAGACGTGGTGATGACCTGATTGTTAATTGTAAGAACACCCGTGACATTTGTCAGGCTTCCAGAAGCAGTACCTGGGGCAGTGGTCCCAGTAGACGACACCTCAGCGTTGGCCCCCAGAGCATCGGCACGAGCATCACCAATAGACATAGAGATTGTCTGATTAGCATTGGCACCAACATGGAACACTGCTGATGTCATTGACCCGTCCAACAACTGCTTGTTATTAAAAGTTGTATTGTTAGCAATACGGTCAAGTTCAGAAATATTTTGACTTATTTCAGCCTGAAGAGATGCACGGTCTGCCGAGGTATTGGTATCGTTTGCTGATTGTACTGCAAGCTCACGCATCCGTTGCAGAAGATTGGTACTTTCCTGCAACGCACCTTCAGCTGTTTGTGCAAGAGAGATACCATCATTAGCATTCCGTGCGGCCTGATTGAGCCCACGAATTTGCGAAGTCATGCGGTCAGAAATTGCCAGACCAGCAGCATCATCTTTTGCACTGTTGATACGAAGACCAGAAGAGAGGCGCTGCATTGATTTGTTCAGAGCGCCTTGAGATTTACCCAGGTTACGTTGGGCGTTAAGAGAAGCGACGTTTGTATTAATTGTTAAAGCCATGATTTTCCTCCATGAATGGGTTCGGGCATCCTTGCCCTGTTGTTTGTTTAGGTCCGCACAGTGCGGCCCTACATTATTTATTCTACTCTGGGGTTCGCGAGACCAGCACAATACCTCCTTTGGCGTTAAATTCCCCGTCTTGCTTCTTCTCGACCCAAATGCTTGAAAACTTTAGTTTTTTTATCCTCATGGGGAACAGATAAGCTACTGAGAATATTATTATTTATAAATTTTCTTCATTTTTTTTCAAAATCTTTTTGCCACCAAGGCACCAAGTTCACCAAGGAGATCAGAGTCAAAAGATTTCAACGGAGAGACGGAGAGGAGCAGAGAGGGTCAAAAAAATATTTTTCTTACATTTGACCTTAAAACTTTAGTTGCTATGCAGATCGGTCTGTATAAAAGAT
>QNAG01000247.1 GCA_003641415.1 Candidatus Zixiibacteriota bacterium
TGCTGGCGTGAGGAAGGGTTTGGGATGAACCGTAAAGGAGAAACCATCCTCGCTGTCAGCCCTGCCGATGATGGAGCGCCCGTTATACGTGTGCGATCTGAAAAGCATAATGTAGCGGTCGTTATGTTTGACGATGCCAGCATTGTGAACGGTGGCTACCGGGTAGGGAACATCGTCCTTTGTGAGAATCGGGTTTTTATTATAGCGCTTTACAACGGAATCTTGAATAGTCATAGTCAGTGTCGGTGCTCCTCTTTTATCATCTTTTCGAGAATGGTTTCATAGACCTGAATATACTTTTCAACCATATGGTTGGTTGTGAAATACTTTTCAACGCGGCGACGACAGCATGCCCGGTCAATATCGCTTATATGTGCAACAGCGTCGATTGCCTGACTGACTGTATTCACTATAAAACCATTCTTACCGTTTTCTATAAGTTCGGGCATGCTTCCCTTGTTAAAAGCGATCACCGGAGTACCGCAAGCCATGGATTCGATAACAGACAGGCCAAAAGGCTCGTTGAAATTGATGGGATGCAGAAGAGCGGTTGCCTTGCCAAGAAGCTGGTTGCGCTTGACCGGCCCAACGCTACCGGCATAAACAACATTGTTATTGTTCAGGTGCGGTTCGATGTATTGGTTATAATAGGCATCATCCTGAATGATTCCCGCCAATATCAGCTTTTTATTGCAGATCTTGGCGATTTCAAGTGCCTCTTTGGCGCCCTTGTCATGGTGAATGCGCCCAAAAAAAAGCAGATAATCGTCCGGCTCAGGCTGAAAATCAAACTCGTTTATATCTATACCGTGATGTATAGTCTTAATGTAGTCCAGATCCGGCGACCGATCGGCATCGCTGATGGAAACATAGAAAACTTTGCCGTTGTATTTCCTGTAAACCGGTAGAATCCCGGGCGATGAAAAACCATGAATGGTGGTAACGACCGGGGTGCTGATAAGGCCGGTATAAGTCAAGGGTAGAAAGTCAAAATTATTATGTATAATGTCAAACTCTTCAGCATGTTCAAAGAGTTCCGAAATGTGCAGGCACTCCCATACTTTTGATATAATGGAATAGTCTTCTTCATAGCCCTGCGCACATACGGCATGCAGTTTGCCGCTTGTTACCGAATCGCCAGTTGCGAAAAGGGTAACATTATGGCCGCGCGACACTAATCCTTCGGTCAAATTGGAGACGGCACTTTCCCATGGACCATAGTGTCGAGGCGGCGTGCGCCAAGCAATAGGTGAGAGCATCGCAATGTGCATAGCCAATCCTTTAAGTTAACCGGCAGATTAGGACGATGGTTGTCTCAAAATCTCGTCGGCATAGAGCTTCTGCAAAGTCATAAGCGAAAGCAACCATGCAAGTGTCGACTCGGCGCCTTCATTCTGGTTGACCCCGTCAGCCATCAGCCCGTCACGGCAGCCGCCAGTCTTCGGATCATAAAGCGGTATATTCAGGTCGTTGTGTCCAAGAAACCAGTTAAAACACATGATCGCATTGTCGCTCCAAGTTTTGTCCCGGGTGATATTAAAGGCTTCGACACAGGCTTCAATCATGGCATTAGCCTCAATGGGCTGCTGATCGAATCGGGCCTTTGTGCCACCTTTCTTATACCATCCATTATTGCCGATGGGTACGAAGTGATTCTCTTCGGTCTGAATAGTGAGCAACCATTTGAGCGATTTGAGTCCCATATCGACCATTTCACTACGCTGCATCCATTGGCCGGATAGGAGCAGGGCATGTGGCAGCTTTCCGTTGGCATAGTTTAGAGTGTTTTCTAGCCAGGGCCAGCTTTCTGTTGCATTGTTTTTGAACTGATCGAAAAGCCTGTTTACAATGATTCCTCGAACTCTCCGCACTTCACTGTCGCCTGAAAATTTATGCAGGTAGGCGTGAATGCCCACTAGGGCAAAAGCAATAGCTCTGGGCGACTTAAAGTGCTCCACCGCTTTCATCGCTTTATTGAAGAGCGTCATGCTCATTGCCATCTGTCCGGGATTGGCAAGAAACGCAACACCCTTGCCAATGCCCCAGAGCGCTCTGCCGTGAGCATCCTCGGATCCCACCTCCTCGGTCCACTGCCGCTCATAGGTCATGAAATTACGAAATCTCCCCTTCTCAACATTGAAGGAATGCAGTAGAAAGCTAAGATACTGGCTGCTGAGCGAATCGAAGCATGTGCTGTCTGTATCCAGATATTCCCGACCCATGGCAGTAACCATCAGCGCTCTGGCATTGTCATCCGTGCAGTAGCCATGGCCACGATCCGGAACGGTATGGGTGGCATGCTGCAAGATGCCAGTATCGTCGGTCAGGCTTTTCAGGTGGTCAAGCTTCATCTCCGGGAGTTCGAACTTTGTAATGGATTTGATGTTTTCGATATACAAGTATCGGGGGCGAGGGTGCAGGGAACGGTTGAGCCGAACCTCGCTGAAAACGCCGAGATATCTTCGGGATACTTCCTTCCAGATCGCCTCGCGACAAAACATATAGGCTTTCTTGCGTATCGCATGCAGGTTCACATCGTTGGCAAGGAGGTCGATAATATGTTCCGCTATGGCATCAGGGTTCTTGAATGGAACGATAATTCCCCGTCCTTCGGCAAGCATCTCGGTTGCATACCAGTACGGGGTTGAAATAACTGCTTTGCCGGTTCCCATGGCATAGGCGAGCGTCCCGGATGTAATCTGGCCTTCTTCAAGATAAGGGGTTACATATATATCTGCGGCGCCGAGGAACTCACACAATTCTTTCAGTTCGACAAACCGGTTATGAAAAATGACATGATCGCTGATATTGAGTTTGCGCACAAGCTGTTGCAGGCTGATACGGTATTCCTCCCCATGCGCTTTTATAATATGCGGATGTGTTGCTCCCAGGATAATATAGGTAACATCGGGATGTTCTTTGATGACGAGCGGTAACGCCCGCAACACATTTTCAATACCCTTATTGGGTGAAAGAAGGCCGAATGTGAGAAGCACCTTTTTGCCTTCCACGCCGAACTTATCTTTGTAGAAGTTTGGATCAATGAAAGGCATATCCGGTATACCATGATGGATAAAGGCAATTTTCTCCTCCGGAACGGCATAAATATTTTTCACGAAATCGACAGCCTTCCGACTCATCACGATCAGTTTGTCGGACAGGTCAGACAGCTTATGCATGACTTCCCGATATTCCGGGGTGGGATCTTTCAATACCGTATGTAGCGTTGTCACGATCGGCATGCGAAGCTCTCCAAGAAGTTTCAAGAGATGACTGCCGGCCGGTCCACCGAAAATACCATATTCATGCTGCACACAGACAATATCAGTCTGGCCGATATTGAGAAACTCCGATGCCACACTGTAATCGGCAAGTCTGTTCTGGTTGACCACAAATCGCACTTTTCCAGGATATGCATATCCCTCGGGTTTATCATTCATGGCAATCGCCCAGCAGTTAATATCGGGCGCTTCTGCTGATAAGGCCTCTACAAGATCAGTAGTGAATGTCGCAATACCGCACACGCGGGGCAAATAGTTGCCGATTACGGCAATCGAGCTGATTCCCTCATAATAACGAATTACAGATGCCATACTGGTTCCTCATTGAAACTGAACAAACCAGTGAGCAGGACAGCAAATGATCTTGTCTGATCATCACCTGATTCGTTTGCCGCCATAGGCAAATTGCCTCATTTTCTTTTTCACTGCTTCTCCATCTCATTTAATATTGTAAGATAGAAATTTCAATTCTCAATCGCAAGTTCTAACTACGCGATAATTATTGCCGAAATCTGATTAAGATTGCTGGGAACTTGATTCATTCTCGAAAATAGCGGTGAAAATCCAATCGAAAATTACAAAATGATCGTCATTCGTGGATTGCGCTATCTATGATAACATACACCTCTTTCTAACGTTTTTCTAACAAAACCAGCAAAAACAACAGACACGGTGCTTCCCGGAAGACTTTGCTAATACTACAGGTTAGTGTCTGGTGCGTTCTGTGGTTAGGACGGCAAAGCAAGCTCATAACCCGAAGATCAGGGGTTCAAATCCGCGCCCCACTACTAAATTTGAAGGCTTTGGAAATGAGGGTTTTTTTGTATCGGAGTAAAAAAACCGTTTACCTGACAGTGCCTTGCATCTGCGATCATGCGAA
>QNAG01000248.1 GCA_003641415.1 Candidatus Zixiibacteriota bacterium
AATATCAAACTACAATGGATAGCAAGGGAAGATTTGCATTACCCGCTCGCCTTCGCAATGTTACAGACCAGGAAGGTAAGCTGCTTCTTGACGGTAATCTCATTCTTACCAAAGGATTAGAGGGTTGTTTGAGTCTCTATCCTGAGGATGAATGGCAGGCTATTCAAGACCGCCTTTCTTCGCTTAGTTTTACCCAGAGAGATTTTCGGTTCTTTAGTCGCCGTTTCTATTCATCAGCGGCGGTAGTCACACTAGACAAAAATGGTAGAATCCTGATTCCAGCCCAATTGGCCTCGGAAGCACATCTAAAAAAGGATATGACCGTTATTGGTGTGAATCGAACGATTGAGATCTGGCACCCCGAGCGATTCGAGTACTACATCGAACAGTTTAAGGGTAGTTGGGAAGAGGTTGCGGAACGATTGTTTTCAGCTGACAGCGGTCGGCAGGAGTAACCACATGCACCTGCCGGTAATGGCCGGTGAAGTAGTTAAATTACTTATTACGGACCCGCGCGGGGCCTATCTCGATCTTACTGTTGGAACCGGGGCGCATTTGAAAGCAATAGCCGACGAATTAGAATCGACGGCTCGGCTCTATGGTCTCGACAAAGATAAAGAGGCTACAACTTTGGCCACTAAAAAACTAAAGAACTGCTTACAGTCAGTTTACCTTGAGTGTGCCTCTTACGGTAATGTAGTTGAAATGGTAGAGTCTTTTGAAGATAAGATATTTGACGGGATACTGATGGATCTTGGTTTGTCCTCAGTCCAACTGGATAATCCTCAAAGAGGGTTTACTTTTCGAGCAGACGGTCCCCTTGATATGCGGTTTGATCCACAACTTGGCGGTCCAACTGTAGCCGATCTGCTTCAGTCTTCATCTGAACAACAGTTAACTGAAATCATTCGTTCTTATGGCGAGCAACCGCAGGCTGTACGCTTAGCTCGCGCAATTGTGAAAGCCAGGGAGAGCGAACCAATTCGGACAACTTCCCAACTTACTAACATTATTGAGCGTACCATTTCTCCCCCGCACCAGAAGAAGGCTTGTATGCGTGTTTTCATGGCGCTCCGTATTGCGGTCAATGAGGAACTCGATCTTCTCAGGAATACTCTACCGCAACTGCCTGAACTTCTGAAAGTCGGGGGTCGATTGGCGGTTATCGCTTATCATTCGCTTGAGGATCGCATTGTTAAAAGGTTTTTCCAACAAGAGATAAAAGGCTGCGTATGTCCTCCGGATTTCCCTCAGTGTGTTTGTGGGCATTCTCCACGCTTCGCTCCTGTCACTCGTCGGGTAGCAAAACCGGAAGAACAAGAGATTCAGGAAAATCCACGAGCCCGATCAGCCCGATTGCGAGTAGTCGAGAGGGTTGCGGTATGAAAAAGTCTATGCGCAGATTCAGTGAGACTGTTCAGATTCAGTCATCAATCCTGAACCGCTTCCGTTCC
This sequence comes from Candidatus Zixiibacteriota bacterium, assembly GCA_003641415.1. Taxonomy (GTDB): domain Bacteria; phylum Zixibacteria; class MSB-5A5; order GN15; family FEB-12; genus B120-G9. Next base: position 1,455 of record QNAG01000248.1, read on the forward strand.
CACCGTTACTTCCCTCTGGCCATGTTGGTTGTAATCGTCCTGCTGGCTTCCTGCATCCATATCTGGCAACGCGTGATGGTACTCGACCTAGTGCATAAGGTCTCTTGTCTCAAGATTGATAATGCATCGCTAATTGACGATGCTCGGAAAGTTCATTCGGATATTGCCTTTCTGTCATCTTCTGCAAGAATCGAACAGTATGCTTCTGACTCACTGGGTTTGAAGACAGTCCCCGCCGAGAGATTATATACCCTTATCAGAACCCGCCAAGAGATATCCGAGCCGGTTGATGATATAGCTGTTGTACTTGCTGCTGTAAAGCGAGTGGCGGCTTATATCCCTTCTGTTACCAAAGCCAATGTTACTGCCGGAGAGCTGCCGCAGACTACGATTGATTCACTATCCAAGGGAGTTGATGCCGAATGAAACGAACTCGGATGGAGAGGGTACGTCTAAGTGTGATTTTGGCGGCAGTATGCCTGTTCTTCGGGATAGTTGTGTTGCGACTGGTACATCTACAGGTCCTCCTTCAACCCCGGTATAGCCAGATCGTTCAACGGCAGTCCAGTGGGACAGTAAGCATCCCGGCTCCTCGTGGGATAATATATGATCGTCATGGAAAAGTAGTTGCAAACAACGTTACTCGTTCTTCGATATATTCATATCCTATGAATGATCGAGAGCTTATCCGAGCCGGGCGGTATCTCGATTCTCTATTCAATCTACAGAGGGGTACTTCACAATCAAAGTATGGCCTTAAAACCAGGAAATTCCGGTGGATAAAGCGTCGTATTAGCGATGAGTTGGCCAATCATATCGATACTACCGCTCCCAAAGGTTTGTATCTGCGGACTGAGACACAACGAGAATACCCGCAGGGACTTATCGGAAAACAGATTCTTGGCTTTACAGACATCGACAATCGGGGACAGTCAGGTTTTGAGTTAGCTTACGATTCCTTGCTTGCCGGCAGGGACGGGAAAGCGGATATACGGCGCGATGGTGAACGAAATCTCTACCGCGTTAAGGAGAGCGCTCTAATCAAGCCGGAGCTGGGCAAATCACTGGTTTTAACCATTGATTGGCGCCTTCAGGAAATTCTTGAGGACGAGCTTCGCTCCGGAGTAGATAAGTACAATGCTAAATCCGGACAGGGAGCTTTTGTTGACTGCCATACTGGTGAAATTCTGGCAATGGCACATTATGACCCTAACGAAAAAAAACCAGAGCATCCGGTAAAATTACGAACCATATCGGATCAATTCGAACCGGGATCAATTTTCAAGGCTATAACTGCGGCCGCAGTGCTTGATGCGGACTTGGTGAATTTCTCAGACACTGTCTATTGCGAGATGGGCAAATGGAAAATAGGCCGTCGCACCCTCCACGACGACAAGGAACACGGGTGGCTGACGTTCAGGGAAATCATGGAGTTGTCCAGCAACATTGGCATAGCTAAATATGCTCTCAAGCTGGGCGGGGACTTACTGTACCAGAAAGCGCTGGATTTTGGATTTGGTCAACGGCTTAACACGAGACTGGGTGGTGAGACTCGTGGAAGAGTGCATAGTCCTGACCGTTGGTCTGATTACATAGTAGCGGCACTGGCTATGGGTCATTCCATCGCTGTCAACAGCCTTCAGATGGCTATGGCTTTTGCAGCTATTGCCAACGGTGGGGAATTGCTTCAGCCATCATTGCTGATGTGCAGCGTGACAGAAAAAGGTCGTCTGGATAACCAATGTGATCTCACAGTAATTCGTCGAGTTATGAAAGAATCCTCCGCCGACAGCCTGCGTGCTTTTCTGCGCGGTGTAGTTGAACGTGGAACTGCCACTAAAGTGAACTCGTCAGCGGTTACTATCGCAGGTAAGACCGGCACTGCCGAAATTGTCAGACCCGATGGCAGGGGGTATTTCAAAAATAAATTCATGGCCAGCTTCGCGGGGTTCTTCCCATACGAAGAGCCAAAGATTGCCGGTATCGTTGTTCTATGTGAACCTAAGCCGGTTCACTACGGAGGGTATACAGCGGGGCCGATATTCAGACGCATTGCCGAGAACTATATGGTTATCAATCCAGATTTGTTTGCGGCTGGTTGTCAGACCATAATAACCAACACTGTAAAGAATGGACAAACAGTCGAAGTTCCAGATCTTATCGGCCGCTCGTTGGAATCAGCCTGTTCGATAGCAGAACACTGTGGAATCAGACTTCGACAAACTACTGACAAAGGTATCATCATTTGGCAGTATCCCACTGCGGACCGACTCGTGTTTCCCAGTGATGAGGTAGGGCAGGGAATAGAAGAAAACACTCATTAGGTAAAACGTATGCCTGACTTGCGTGGACTGTCAATACGCCAGGCTTCGGCTTTTCTGGCTTTTGTTAGTATTGATAGCAGGATAAAAGGGCAAGGATTTGTTGTGAAACAATCAATTCCGCCCGGAACAGAGGTGTCAAAACATTCGAAATGCTGGTTGGAATGCCGGCCAGGATAGGGAGATAAAATTAAGCTCGAAAAACTGATTCAGGGATTGGAATCGGTCGAAATTCAGGGAGATATCGAGCTCGATATCGACAACTTGGAATACGATTCACGCCTCATCAAGAAGAATGGCCTCTTCTTTGCCGTGAAGGGGTACCAGGTCGATGGGTACAACTTCGTTGAACAGGCAGCTGCCC
>QNAG01000249.1 GCA_003641415.1 Candidatus Zixiibacteriota bacterium
AAAAAACGCACCGCCCGTTTTCGCTGTGTCATAGCCATCGACTGGGGTGGCATCGCCACCTCTTCTTCTTCAGTATCCAAGGACGGCTTGGACATAGTAGACGGATCGGTGGAGGGGGTGATTACAGAAGACATCGCAGAGGGGCAAAGCTTTGGGTATGATCCTGTGTTTTATTATCCTCCAGCAGACAAACGATTCTCAGAAATGACCCTCGAAGATAAAAATCTCGTCTCTCATCGCGGTCGTGCGTTGCAGAAAGCACGTGATGTGATAATCGAACGTCTGAATCTCTCTCATCGGGGAAAGTAGTTTCATCGAACTACTCATAGCGTTACAAAGCTGCCATTTTATGATAAATGGACCGAAACGGGGGATTGCTTTACTTGTAATATATCTGTGAAAAAGCTGTATTTTCCCTCACAAATTCCGATATTTTCAGTAATGAGCAAATAAATCTCCCCTGATGGGAAAGAACCATTAACCAAGGAGCCATAACATGGCAGTAAAACGCTTAATCAGTAATTATGGTCTGGAAAACCACGGACTCATCAACCTTGGCGATGTCCACTGGAACTACAATACTCCCACTCTCTACGAAGAGATTATTCGCAACAATGAAGGATATATAGCTCACCTTGGTCCTGTTGTAGTTAGAAGCGGCCTGCACACCGGTCGCGCAGCCAAAGATAAGTTCATTGTTGATGAACCGGAAAATCGAGACCGAATATGGTGGGGTAAAGTCAACAAAGCCGTAACGATGGAAAACTTCGAGAATATGTTCCGTCGCTTACAAGCCTACCTCCAGGGCAGACGTCTTTATGTTCAGGATTGCATTGCCGGAGCTGATCCCATGTATCGTCTTCCCATAAGAGTTATTACCGAAACTGCCTGGCACAATCTGTTTGCGCGTACCATGTTCATTCAAGCGAGATGGGATGAGTTGAAGGATCATGTGCCCGAATTTACCATCATTCATGTGCCCAATTTCCATGCCATTCCGGAAATAGATGGTACCCATTCTGAAGCTTTCATTTTGCTGAACCTTCAGAGAAAGTTAGTACTAATTGGCGGTACTGCCTATGGGGGCGAAATCAAAAAGTCAATCTTCACCGTTCTGAATTACCTTCTTCCTCAGGAAAATGTTCTATCCATGCATTGCAGCGCCAATGTTGGACACAATGATGACGTGGCTCTGTTTTTTGGTCTTTCCGGTACGGGCAAAACTACGCTGTCGGCCGATCCTAACCGTAAATTGATCGGTGATGATGAGCATGGCTGGAGTCCCGATGGTATATTCAACTTCGAGGGTGGCTGTTACGCTAAAATTATTAAGCTGTCACAGGAATCAGAACCGGAAATTTATGCCACTACCCGCAGGTTTGGCACAATTATGGAAAACGTTGGCTTTGACAACGTCACACGCCGAGTGGATTTGGATGATGCTTCATTAACCGAGAATACTCGCGCCGCTTATCCATTGAGTCATATCCCCAATATGCTCAAGAAAAGTATGGCAGGACATCCTGACAACGTAATTATGCTAACCGCCGATGCCTTTGGTGTCATGCCTCCAATCTCACGACTTACCCCCGAGCAGGCAATGTACCATTTCATTTCCGGTTACACAGCCAAAGTTGCCGGGACAGAAGCCGGTATCACAGAACCACAGGCTACTTTCTCAGCTTGTTTTGGGGCGCCCTTTATGGTACTGCACCCATCCAAATATGCTGAGTTGCTGGCACAGAAAATCAAAGAGCACAAGTCTAACTGCTGGTTGGTAAACACTGGTTGGAGTGGCGGACCGTACGGGGTTGGAAAGCGCATGAAAATTGAGTATACGAGAGCTTTAGTAAATGCCGCTCTTGACGGATCGTTAAGTAAAGTAGAATACGAGGAAGATCCTGTCTTTGGTGTCCGGATTCCTAAATCGTGTCCGGGTGTCCCCAAAGAAATACTCAATCCAAGGAATACCTGGGCTGATAAGAAAGCCTATGATGAAAAAGCGGAATATCTGGCTGGTCTGTTTCGGGAGAATTTCACTCAGTTTGAAGATCAATCGCCGAAGGAGATAAAGGCGGCAGAACCGAAATCGCCTACTATGGTGTAAATATCGATATAATTAAAGAGAGTTATGGCGGGAGTATTGTGCTCCTGCCATAACGTTTTTGTCGCTTTTCGATAAAATACAAGTTGTCTCAAAATAGTCTGTTCTGTCCTGCGTATGGTGGAAACTTGTCTCTCACCAATTGATCAACAAACGAAAAAACCACTGTTAAGCAAGGTTAGGATCAACCGAAAAAATAACTACATAGAACTTTATGGAATTCACATTCAAGGAGCGAAACATGCCCAGATCACATGATACTTTTCGAGTAAAAGCGATCCTTCCCGATGAATTGGCCATATTGGATGAACTGGCTCGTAATCTTCACTGGACGTGGAATCACGAGACTATTGAACTTTTCCGGCGACTTGACGGGGACCTCTGGAATGATACCTGTCACAATCCGGTAAAGATGCTGGGATCGATCAAGCAAGACCGCCTTGGACAGATAGTCAGCGATGATGGCTTCATGGACCAGTTGCAGAGAGCATATCGCAACCTTCAGGGACATCTCACAGGAAAAACATGGTTTGAAGAAAAGTATGGGAAATTTGAATATCCCCAAATAGCCTATTTCTCAATGGAATTCGGATTGACAGAATGTCTGCCGATCTACTCCGGAGGATTGGGCATTCTGGCAGGGGATCATCTAAAATCTGCCAGTGAACTGGGCCTGCCGTTGGTTGGTGTTGGACTTCTATACCAGCAGGGATATTTTCAGCAGTACCTCAATGCCGATGGTTGGCAGCAGGAAACGTACCCCGATAACGACTTCTATAATTTGCCTATCCACATGGAAACAGACCAAAACGGAGATCCTTTCATGGTTGAGGTCCCCTTCCCTGGAAGGACTGTGTATGCCAGAATCTGGCGGGCACAGGTGGGACGCATCCCTCTCTATTTACTGGACACAAATATCCAGCAAAACAATCATGATGATCGCAAGATTACCTATCAATTATATGGCGGAGATGAGGAAACTCGTATCCAGCAAGAACTTGTTTTAGGCATCGGTGGGATGAGAATGCTTCGCTTGCTCGATATTCATGTACCAGTCTGCCATATGAATGAGGGTCACGCAGCCTTTATGGCTCTTGAAAGGCTAAGACACCGTATGAACAAGGATGGCTTATCCACTCATGAGGCTCTGGAAGTAGTCCGAGGAGGAACTTTCTTCACAACCCACACACCGGTGCCAGCCGGAATTGACGAATTCCACTCTTCACTTATTGATAAGTATCTGGGACACATTCTTGATAGCTCAGGTATAGATCGAGATGATTTCCTGAGTCTTGGGCGACGGAATCCGCGAGATCGCAGTGAACCGTTCAACATGGCTTTGTTAGCTCTCAGAACAACAGCTTCCGCTAACGGGGTTAGTCGCCTTCATGGACAGGTTTCAAGGAAAATGTGGCAAAGTATATGGCCTAATGTCCCGGAAGATGAGGTTCCAATTGGGTCAGTGACCAATGGAATCCATACACGTTCCTGGACATCACCAGAAATGACAGAACTCCTCCGCCGCTACCTTGGTCCTAACTGGCTGAAAAAACCTGCTGACGAATCGGTCTGGAAGAAGGTCGGCAGGATTCCTGAAGTGGAACTATGGCGCGTTCACGAACGCCGCAGAGAACGTCTGGTCACTTTCACCCGCAGACGTCTCGCTGAACAACTTAAACGCAGAGGAGCCAGCGCAAAGGAAATTGATCACGCCAAGGAAGTGCTAAATCCCGAAGCGCTAACAATTGGTTTTGCCAGACGTTTCGCTACATACAAACGTGCCACACTTCTTCTGAAAGATATTGACAGGTTGAAACGACTACTGACAAACCATGAACGGCCTGTTCAATTTATCTTTGCCGGAAAAGCGCACCCACGCGACAATGAAGGCAAGGAATTGATTAAGCAGTTGATACATATCAGTCGTCAGAAAGAGTTACGTAATCATATCGTTTTCCTGGAGAACTATGATATCAATGTCGCTCGATACCTTGTCGAGGGAGTTGACATATGGATGAATACTCCCAAAAGACCT